>JACQTL010000396.1 GCA_016210805.1 Actinomycetota bacterium
CTCCCCAGCCGGGCCCCGGCCCCCAGCCGCCGATGCCCGGGCCGCCCTCCGCGGCCGACCTGGACGTCGGCACGCTTCGGCGGTCCTGGCCCACCCTGATCGGCAGGCTCCGCGAGGAGCACCAGCAGGTCCTGGCCGCGCTCCTCGAGAGCGTCACTCCCGCGTCGTTCGACGGCGAGACCCTCGAGCTGGCCTTCCCGCCGGAGCGCCGGTTCGGGGTCAGCCGGGTCGAGCAGAAGGCCGATGCCCTCCGGGACTCGCTCCGGGACGTGTTCGGCATCGCCCCGACGGTGAGGTGCGTGGTCCGCGAGGCCGTGGTCGGCGGGCCCGAGGTCGACCTGGAGGACGAGGAGCCCCCCCTCCCGGAGGAGGCCGCCCTGGCCATGCTCCGGGCCGAGCTCGACGCCGAGCCCGAGACCGGGCCCTAGCCTCCCGGGCCTGTCGCGGCGAGCCGGTAGGCTGGGCGGGTGTACGAGGGGCCGATCCAGGACCTGGTCGACGAGCTCTCCCGTCTCCCCGGGATCGGCCCGAAGTCCGCGCAGCGCCTCGCGTTCCACATCGTGAAGGCCGACCCGCGGGAGGCCCGCCGTCTGGCCGAGGCCATCATCCAGGCCAAGGAGCGCGTGGCGTTCTGCCGCGAGTGCGGGAACGTCGCCGAGGGGGACCTGTGCCGGATCTGCCGGGACCCCGGCCGGGACCCCACCACGCTGTGCGTGGTCGAGGAGCCCAAGGACGTCGTGGCCATGGAGAAGGCCGGGGTGCTCAAGGGGCGGTACCACGTGCTCGGCGGGGCCATCTCGCCGCTCGACGGGATCGGCCCCGAGGACCTCCGGGTCAAGGAGCTGCTCGATCGGGTGGAGCAGGACGGCGTGACCGAGGTCATCGTGGCCACGAACCCGAACCTGGAGGGGAACGCCACGGCGATGTACGTCGCCGCCCTCCTCAAGCCGGCCGGGATCAGGGTCACCCGCCTGGCCAGCGGGCTCCCGGTGGGCGGCGACCTGGAGTACGCGGACGAGGTCACCCTGGGCCAGGCCCTGGAGGGCCGCCGGGAGATCTAGCCGGGCGCCGAGGGGGCCCGCTCGCCCGTCGCGACGCCGAGCATCCCCGCGCTGGCCGCTGCCCCGACCAGGATCAGCGCCCCCCCGATCAGGAGGCCCAGCTGGTTCCCGTCGAGGGTGACGCCGAGACGGATCCGGTCGATCGAGGTGGCGATCGCCCCCATCCCCAGGGCCCCCGCTCCCAGCCCCACCCGGAACAGCATCTGGACGGCGGCCATGATCCGGCCGCGGATCCGGTCCTCCACCTCCCGCTGGGCCATGGACAGCGCCACCATGATGGCCACGGAGAACGCGGCGCCGAAGGCCACCGCGACGGCGAAGGCCAGCCACAGCCAGGTCAGGAAGGCCATCACGACCAGGATCCCCCCGCACACCGCCACGGCGGACACGAAGACGTAGGCCTCTCCACGCTCCCGGATCAGGGTCCTGACCACCCCGATGCCGAGGCCCATCCCCGCGCCCCACAGGGCGGCCAGCCATCCGAACTCCGCGTCGCCCCCGCCGAGGGTCTGGCGCACGTAGGCGATGCCGATGGCGAACAGCACGCCTCCCCCGAACATCGAGACGGAGAGCCCGATGGCCAGGGAGCGCAGGAGGGGAGACCTCCATCCGCGCCGGAAGCCCTCGGTGACGCCCTCGAACACCCCGCCGGGCCGCTCCTCCGCCGGCCCCCGGGCGACCCGGGCGGGGAGCCCGGCGATCATCGCTGCCGAGAAGGTGAATGTGAGCGCGTCGAAGAAGAAGGCGAAGGCCGTGGGGTGAGCCCGGATCGTGGCCGCGGCCGGGGCCCAGTCCGGGATCCGCTCGGCCAGCAGCCGGAGGCCACCGAACAGCGCCGCGGCGACCGGGATGGAGCCCATGGAGGAAGCCAGGACGAGACCGTTGGCCAGGGGGAGGCCCTCCCGGCTGACCAGCGTGGGGACCATGGCGTCGCGGGCGGGCAGGAAGAAGAGCGTGATCGACTCGTGGACGAAGGCGATCGTGTAGATCCACCCGATCGACACGAACGGGGCCACGACGATGAGCCCGGCTCGGGAGAGGTCGCAGGCGATCAGCACGGCGCGGCGGTCGAACCTGTCGGCCACCAGGCCGCCGATCGGAGCGGCGAAGATGGGCGGGACGAGCCGGAGGACCAGGACGACGGCCACGGCGGCCTGGCTCCTGGTCAGGTCGAAGGCCAGGGCGATGAAGGCCAGGGTGGCCACCCAGTCGCCGAGCCCCGACACCCCCTGGGCCACGAGCAGCCGGCGGAATCCCCCCGATCCCCAGAGGGCGCGCAGCCCGCCCTGCGATCCTTCCCGCTCCGTCTCGCGGCTCACTCGACCGCAATCCTATGGTGCGTCCGGGCGGGCACAGGTCATGCTGTGGGGGGCCCGGGACAGCGGGCCGCGGGGTCGCAGGAACGGGGGACGTCAGCCGTGGTCGCCGTGGTCACCGACAGCGCTTCCAACATCCCCCCCGAGCTCGCCGACGAGCTGGGGGTCCGGGTGGTGCCCATGTACCTCTCCCTCGGGGGCCGGACCTACCGCGACGGGGTGGACATCGTGGGCAGGGACTTCTACGAGCGGCTGGTCCGGGGCGGGGTGGAGGCGTCGACCTCGACGCCCAACCCGTCGGACTTCGCCGCGGCCTTCGAGTCCACGGGTGAGCGGGAGATCGTCTGCGTGACCGTGGCCTCCCGGGTGTCGGCGATCCACCAGGAGGCCTCGCTGGCCGCGGAGCGGTTCGGCGGCCGGATCGAGGTGGTGGACTCGGGCAGCGCCTCGATGGGGGAGGGCTTCGTGGCCCTGGAGGCCGGCCGGGCCGCGGCCCGCGGTGAGCCCCTGGAGACGGTGGCCGAGCGGAGCCGGCACGTGGCCGGGAGGGTCCGGCTGGTGGCCACGATCGACACGTTCGAGTTCCTCCGGAGGTCGGGCAGGGTCACCAAGCTCCAGGCCTGGGCGGCCACGACGCTCGACATCAAGCCGGTGTTCTCACTGGTCCGGGGGGAGATCGGGCCGGTGGGCCGGCCCCGGACCAGGGCCCGGGCCCTGGTCCGGATCGTGGACGAGGCCACGGGCCCGGCGAGCTCCGCGGGGGGCGGGCTGCACGTGGCCGCGTTCCACGCGAACGCTCCCGATGACGCCCACGGCCTCCTGGACCGGATCTCCGGGCGCGTGGAGGTCGTGGAGCGGGTGGTGAGCGAGTTCACCCCGGCCATGGGAGCGCACACCGGGCCCGGCCTGGTGGGTGTGGCGTACTGGTCGGAGGGCGCTTGAGCGGCGGACGGGCCCTGTGGGTCCTGGGGGCCTACCTGGCCGGGACCCTGCCCTCCGCCTGGCTGGTGGCCAGGGCCCGCTCGGCCGGTGACGTGCTCCGGGAGGCCGACCGGAGCAGGTCGGAGGGCGACGCCCACGTGCTGCTCAAGGAGTGGGCCGGCGGGGCCTGGGCGGCGGTGGCGGCCACCACCGACGTGCTGAAGGCCTTCGGGTATGCCCTGGCCGCCCGCTTCGAGGGCGACCATCCGCCGGCCTGGCTGGCCCCGGTGGGGGTCCTCC
>JACQTL010000388.1 GCA_016210805.1 Actinomycetota bacterium
CCGGGAGGTCCTGGAGACGCTCAAGGTCCCCATCGTCGAGGTGGAGGGCCACGAGGCGGACGACGCCATCGCCACGCTCGCCTCGAGGGCGGCCGGGGGGGGCCTGCAGGCCGTCATCGTCACGGCCGATCGCGACTTCTTCCAGGTCGTCCGGCCGGGCATCGAGGTGATGTTCAACCGGCGGGGCATCTCGGACATCGTCCGCTACGACGAGCGGGCCGTGACCGAGAGGTTCTCCCTGCCGCCGGAGAGGTACCGCGACTTCGTGGCCCTGAAGGGCGACACGTCGGACAACATCCCCGGGGTCCCCGGGGTCGGGGACAAGACGGCCGCCCGGCTGGTCCAGGAGTTCGGGTCGGTGGAGGAGCTCCTGGGGCGGACCGCCGAGCTGAAGGGCCGGCTCCGGGAGAACGTCGAGGCCGCGGGGGAGACCCTCCTGCGGAACAAGGAGCTAGTCCGGCTGGAGACCGACCTCGCCGTGGACGTCCGGCCCGAGGAGTGCCGGATGGGGGAGTGGGACCGGGACGAGGTCCGGCGCCTGTTCAACTCGCTCGAGTTCCGGACCCTGTTCGAGCGCCTCGAGGAGATCCAGCGATCCCGGCCCTCGGTCGCCGCCGCCGAGCTCGACCTGGAGGCCGTGTCGGGCGCGGCGCTCGACCGGCTGGTGGCCGAGGACGGGGCGAAGGCCGTGGCCGTGCGGGGCCGGGGCCGGGTCGAGTGCGTGGCGATCTCCTCCGGCGGGGGCCGGGCCGTCTACTGCGAGGGGACCAGCGAGCGGATCGGCGCGTTCCTGGCCGACCCCGGCGCTCCCAAGTGGGTCCACGACGCCAAGGAGCTCGAGACCGCCGTGCGGAGCGCCGGGGGCACGGTCGAGGGGGTGGCCTTCGACACCCTGCTCGCGGGGTACCTCCTGGACCCCGCCCAGCCCGGGTACCCCCTCCGCGACCTCTGCCTGGAGCACCTCGGAGCGGACTTCCTGGGAGAGGCCGACGAGGAGTCGGAGGGGCAGCTGTTCGGGGAGCCCTGGAAGGAGGCCGCCGCCGAGGCCGCGGCGGTGGCCCTCCTGGCCCCCGTGATGGAGGAGCGCATCGAGCGGGCCGGGCTCGGCTACCTCCTCCACGAGGTGGAGCTCCCCCTGGCCGGGGTGCTGGCCAGGATGCAGGCCCGCGGGGTGGCCCTCGACGTGGGCTACCTGGAGGAGATGGCCGGGAGCGCCAGGGACCGGATGGCCACCCTCCAGCGTGAGATCCACCGGCTGGCCGGCGAGGAGTTCAACCTGAACTCGCCGCCCCAGCTCCGGACCGTGCTCTACGAGAAGCTCGGCCTCTCGCCCGGGAAACGGACCCCGAAGGGCCAGCTGTCCACCGACGCCTCGGTCCTGGAGAAGCTCCGCGAGGACCATCCGATCGTGGACCTCCTGCTCCAGTGGCGCGAGCTCGACAAGCTCAACTCGACCTACCTAGAGGCCCTGCCCCGGCTGGTGGACCCGGCCACCGGGCGGATCCACACCACCTTCAACCAGGTCGTCGCGGCCACGGGGCGGCTCTCCTCGGCGAACCCGAACCTCCAGAACATCCCGGTCCGGGGGGAGGAGGGCCGGAGGATCCGGAGGGCCTTCGTGTCGGGTGCTCCGGACCGGCTCCTCCTGGTGGCCGACTACTCGCAGATCGAGCTCCGGATCATGGCCCACCTGTCCGGGGACGAGGGCCTGGCCGAGGCGTTCGCCTCGGGGCACGACATCCACACGGCCACCGCGGCCCGGGTGTTCGGGCTCCCCGAGGACCAGGTGGACCCGGGGACCAGGAGCAGGGCCAAGATGGTGAACTACGGCCTGGCCTACGGGATGAACGCGTACGGCCTGGCCTCCCGCCTGGGCATCGCCCCGGACGAGGCCCAGGAGTTCATCGACGCCTACTTCGAGGGGTTCCCGAAGATCCGGGAGTACCTGGACCGCCAGGTGGCCCGGGCCGCGGCGGAGGGGTTCACCGAGACGCTGCTCGGCCGGCGGAGGTACATCCCCGAGCTCCAGGCGGCCAACCCCCGGGTCCGCGACCTCGGCCGGCGGATGGCCCTCAACGCCCCGATCCAGGGCGGGGCCAGCGACGTCTTCAAGCTGGCCATGATCCGGGTGGACCGGGCCCTGGACGGGACGGGCCTGGACTGCCAGATGCTCCTCACCGTCCACGACGAGCTGGTCTTCGAGGTGGCCGATGCAGACGTCGAGCAGGCCGGCAAGCTGGTCCAGGCCGAGATGGAGTCGGCCTACGAGCTGTCTGTCCCCCTGCGGGCCGACGTGGGCTGGGGCGCGAACTGGGCCGAGGCCGTCCCCGC
>JACQTL010000389.1 GCA_016210805.1 Actinomycetota bacterium
GCCGAGAGACGGCCGGACCTCATGGCGGCCAGGACGGCCTGCTCCTCGGCCTCCCCGATCGCGGGGGCCGAGAACGGGACGATCGTCCCGTTGCCGTCGCCGGGGGCCCGGACCGGGCCCGGCCCCGCCGCGAGGGGGGCTCTCGATGGGAAGGTCCGGATGTCAGACACGGGTGGCTCCTTTCCGGGTGAGCCCCATCAGGCCGCTCGGGTCGACCGGCCGGCCAGGATCCCCGAGAGGACGCTGGCCACGTGTGCGGCGGTGGAGGGGGACATGCCGTTGTGGAGGGGGAGGGAGAGAGCTCGACGGAAAGCCCCCTCCGCCGCCGGGAACGCACCGGGCCGGTAGCCGAGGTCGGCGTAGGCCCGGTGCAGGTGGACCGGGATGAAGTGCACGCTGGATCCGATGCCCTGCGCGGCGAGCCGCTCGACCAGGTCGTCGCGTCCGTCCACCTTGACGATGAACAGGTGCCAGGCGTGGCCCGGGTGCTCGGGGGGAAGCTCGAGGATCCCGTCCCCGGCCAGCCCGGCCAGGGCCTCCCGGTACGCGGAGGCCACGGCCGTGCGCCGGGCCAGGAAGGTTCCCTGCTTCCGAAGCTGGACGAGCCCGATCGCCGCGGCGAGGTCGGTCATGTGGTACTTGAACCCCGCCTCCATCACGTCGTAGCGCCAGTGCCCACCCGGCCCGTAGCGCCTCCACGCGTCGCGGTCCAGGCCGTGCGCGGCCAGGCGCCGGACCCGCTCGGCGAGCTCGGGGGAGCTGGTTACGAACATCCCACCGTCCCCGGTGGTGAGGTTCTTGGTCGCGTAGAAGGAGAAGGCCCCGGCCTCCCCCCACGTCCCGGCCGTCCGGCCGGCCTCCGACGCGGGGAGCGCGTGGGCGCAGTCCTCGATCAGGGGAACGCCGTGCCGGTCGCAGATCTCCTGGAGCCGTACGACGTCCGCGGGATGGCCGGCGACGTGCACGGCGAGCACCGCGGCGGTGCGGGGGGTGATGGCCGCCTCGACCGCCGCCGGATCGAGGTTCATCGTCGCGGGGTCCACGTCGACAAGCACCGGACGGGCCCCGACGTGGAGCACCGACGAGACAGTGGAGCAGAACGTGTAGGGGGTCGTGACCACCTCGTCGCCCGGTCCGATGCCCATGGCCACCAGGGACAGGTGCAGCGCCGCCGTGCAGGAGTTCAGGGCGACGGCGTGCTCGGTCCCGACGAACGCGGCGAACTCCTCCTCGAACCGGCGGGTCCGGGGGCCGAGGCTGATCCACCCCGAGCGCATGACCTCCACCACGGCGGCCTCTTCCTCCTCACCCAGGGAGGGCTCGCTGAACGGGACGTCGATCATGCGGCCTCTCCTTCCAGCCGGAAGAGCAGTCCGCGATCGACGGCCCACACTGCAACGGCCAGCGCGCCGACCATCCCGGCCACGACCCCGCCGGGGCCCCGGCCGAAGGCGATCGTCGAGCCGGCCAGGAGGGAGCCGGCCAGCAGGGCCGGCGCGTACTCGCGGCCGAGGTTGGGGGCGGCCCCCGCCCGAAGGAGCACGATCACGAGGAGGCCGGCCTGAACGAGCTCGAAGGCCAGGGCCCCCAGGGCGGCGCCGGCCAGGCCGACGGTGGGGATGGCCACGACGGCCACGGCGACCGAGGCTCCGAGCGCGGCGAGGGCGGCGAGTCCCGCGGAGGAGCCCCGATCCATGGCGTAGGCCGAGGCGGACAGGGCGCGGTTCCCGAAGGAGACCGGGAACGCCACGGCCAGGACCCGGAGGGCGGCGACCGCGGCCCCGTAGCCCGGGCCGAACAGCGCCCGGACGATCTCCGGGGCGAAGACGAAGACGAACACCGCCCCGGGAACGGAGAGCAGGGCGAGGAGCCGGCAGAACCCGCCGACGGCCTCGCGGAGGTGGCCCCCACGGGCGTCGGCGGTCCGGCGGAGGATGGCCTCGGAGGCGGCGGCGGCCAGGATGGGGGCGGACAGGGTGACGGCCGCGGCCGCCCCGTACCGGCCGGCCGCCCCCAGCCCGAGGAACGCCGCGACCAGCGCGACGTCCAGCCGGCGCGCGGCGATGACGAGGCTCCTGAAGGCGGGGGCCGAACGACGGTTGCCCGGCGGTACGGTCCGGTGGAGGCGGCGCCATGCCGCGGCCACGCCCACGGTGGAAAGGGCCGCGACGATGGGCCCGAGGATGCGGGGGCCGGCCACCCGGCCCAGGATCAGGACCAGGACCAGGCTAGCGGCCAGGCCCCCGACCTCGGTCGCCGATCGGCCTCCGACACCCCGAGCGAGAGCGACCATGCGGCCGCCCTCCCTTCGCACGGATGGCGCGGATCCGGGCGAACGGGTGAGCTCGAGGACGCCGGTTGAGCCGGTGGCGTTCATGTCCGTGACGCTACGCAGGCCCCCCCTCCGTGCCATCCGGCGAAGGGGCAGACCTGGGAGCTACGTAGGTCCTAGGACCAACGCGGCCATCCCCCGGGGCGTCCCGGGGCCGTCCCCCGGACCGAGCGCCGGCCGCTCCGAGATCCATCCTCCGGGCAGCTCGGGCCGGTCCGGGTCGACGCGTGTCGCCCGGGTGGGGGTCGGCGGTACGGGGCCCACCCGGCCCCCATGGGGCTAGCGCGTTCTCCCTAGGGCCTATCCCGCCCCGCGACGCGACGTTCGGTCCCCCCGGGAATGGACCCTCGCCCGATGTTAGGGCCGTGGACGAAGGGCTACCGTCGGCGACGAGGCCGGGCTAGTCGTTCAAGGGAAGGACGCCGCCGGCCGAAAAGGACAGCGGAGACCGAAGGGCGAGGTTCATGGACGAGAAGATGGACACCGGAAGGTCCCAGCGTCCCGCCGCGGGGGGGAACGGATGGCCCCCCGCCCCCTCCGGGGGGCCGAACGGGCAGCGTGGGGATAACGTGGTACCGATGGTCAACCTCGAGGCGATCGAGTGCCAGCCCGAGGTGGAGATCGCCGTGACCCGCTTCACCAGCTTCGGGCGGCTCGCACATCTTCGCAGGTCGTTGCTTGCCCTACCCCAGGTGAGTTCGGCTAGAATCACCCGCTACTCCGGATTCACCGCATTCTTCTCGGTGACGGTTGCGCCGGGAACCCTAGCCGGAGCGCTCGCGGTGCCCGGGACGCGTCTCATCGCGTCCGACGGCCGCCGGGTCGAGCTCCGGGTGGCGGGGGCGTAGGGGCAGGCGACGTGGACAACCGGTCCGCGTCGGCGACCCGCCGAAGGGGATGAACGTGGTGACGGAGTCATCCGCCATGCGGACGGGGCGCGCGTCGATCACCGACGAGTGCCGCCGTCTGGCCGAGCTGCTGCGTCTCGACGCCGTCGGGGTGGTCACCGCCACCGAGGGCAGCCGGAGGGTGGCCTGGTGGGCCGCGCCCGATTGTCCCCCCCTCCCGGCGAGGCTGGACGACGTCCTCGAGGGGCGCTCGGAAGGCTGGATCGTGTGCCCCATCGAGGGTGGATCGTCCATCTTCGCGCGGATCACCGCCGAGTCCTCGATCCGGTCACCCGCCGTGCTTCGGGCCGTCGGACCCTCCCTGGTCGCCTCGGCCGGCGGCACCGGGGGGGACCATCCGGCCCCCATCGAGCTGCTCGACGATGTGCGGGAGGGGGTCCCTTCGGACACCGACCTCCGGGAGCCCCTTGACACCCTCCGTGAGCACCTGGGATTCGAGACCGCGAGCCTTTACCTGCCGGGGGTGGGCGAGGGCTGGCGGCTCGTGTCCAGGATCGGCCCGGCCCGGGACTGGGACGCCGTGCTCGATCCCACCTCGCTCGACCCGGGCACCGCCGGGGCCGTCTACACCGACGCCCGCTCGGTGCCGGGCATCGGTCCCCGCCTCGCCGCCCTGGGCTGCGGGAGCGTGGGCATCCTCCCGCTCCCCGGCGGTGGCCGGGCGCTCCTGTCCTCTGCGGGGTCAGCAACGGAGATCTCCTGGCTGGACGGCGCCCGCCCGTACCTCGAGCTCGTGGAGCAGATGGCGGGCGACACCGGCGATCACCGCCGCCGTGAGCGGGCCGACCAGGAGCTCGGAGTCGTGCAGCGCGTCGCGGCGGCCGCCAGGCGGATGCTCGACGCGCCCGATCCCGCCGTGACGGAGCTCCTCGGCGCCGTCCGTGCGGCGCTTAGAGCCGAGCAGGTCTTCCACGCCGTGGAGCGGGGCGGCGATCTCGACATCCTGGTCTCCCCGGGCGGCGAGTGGCCGCGCCGGATCCCCAAGGAGGTGAGGAGCACCCTCGCCTCCTTCTCCCCCGACCACCCGATCGAGGAGGCCAGCGCCCGGCAGCTCGGCATCGTGCTGGGATCGCGGGCCCCGTTCCTCTCCGCCGCGTTCTGCCGCGACGACGAGCCGATGGAGGTGCTGATCGCCGCCTGGCAGGACGCCCCCGGCCTCTCCCCGGAGCCCATGCGCCTGGTCGCCCAGGTGGTCGGCGCCGCCAGGGTCGCCATCGACAACCGCAGGAGAGCCGTGGACAGCCTGATGCTCCGGGAGAGGACCCGGTGGGCCTACGAGATCCACGACGGGCTCACGCAGGCCGTCACGACCGCGGTCCTCGAGCTGGAGGCCCTACGCCAGCGCATCGAGCGGGACCCGCAGGAAGCCATCGAGGTCCTCGGCGCCACGAAGACCGAGATCCGCAAGGCCCTCTCCGAGCTCCGCGGGCTGCTGTTCGACCTCTCCCAGGAGGCGCCGAGCGATCCCCGCCCCGAGGAGCCCCTCACCAAGTACGTGCAGGACGTGGTCCGCCGGTGGCGCCTCCCGGCCCGCATCGAGGTGGAGGGCGACCTGGGACCAACGCCCAAGCCGCTGCTCGGGGTGGCCTACGTGGTGATCAGGGAAGCCCTGGCCAACGCGGCCAAGCACTCCTCGGCCCGGAGCGTGACGGTGTGGGTCAGCGCCACGTCCGAGGACCTGACCGTCGAGGTCCGCGACAGCGGACGGGGGTTCACCGCCTCGGGCGGCCAGGGCCCCCGCCGGCACTTCGGCATCGAGATGATGAAGAAGCGCGTCGCGGAGGTCGGCGGTTCGCTGGACATCGATTCAAGTCCCGGAAAGGGAACACGGGTTGTTGCGCGGCTGCCCGTCCGAGCCGAAGGAGATGGAAGGTGAAGGTCCTCATCGTCGATGATCACACGCTCGTTCGCCGGGGTCTTGCCTGCGTGGTCGGGCAGTGCTTCGGCGAGGCCACGGTCCGCGAGGCCGGCGGGACCGACGAGGCCATGGCCATGCTCCGGGAGGAGCTGGCCGACATCGCCCTGGTCGACGTCCGCATGCCCGAGAAGGACGGGCTCGAGCTCCTCAGGGAGATCAAGGCCGAGTGGCCGGAGCTCCCGGTCATCATGCTCACGACATACGACCACTCCCGGTACGTGCGGACGGCTCTGGCCGAGGGCGCGGCCGGGTACATGCTTAAGGACGCCTCGCCGGACGACCTCGACCAGGCCATCCGGGTGGCCATGGCCGGAGGCGGGAACGTGCTGTCGACACGAGCCATCCGGAACCTCTTCGACGGCATCGACCCCGCCGAGGACGACCCCGACGCCCCCCGTCGCCCGGAGACGAACCTGACCCAGCGGGAGCTCGACATCCTGGCCCTCCTGGCCGAGGGCATGAGCAACCGTGAGATCTCCCGTCGGCTGTACCTGTCCGAGAAGACCGTGAAGGCGCACCTGGCCGCGGTGTTCCGCAAGCTCGGCGTCACCAACCGGACCCAGGCGGCCATGGCCGCCGTGGGGATGGGCATGGGCCCGGGGGCCCGGCAGGACGACGCCCCGTTCCCCGAGACCTACGCGAGGGTCGCCACTCGCCGATCGTAGCGACCCGCAAGGAGACGGCCCCCATGGACGACAGGACCCCGAAGCAGCGAGGCATCCTCGCGGGCCTCCTCGGGCTCTTCGGCGAGGAAGAGGACGAGGAGCAGTCCCGGCCGGAGAAGCGCAAGCCTCTGGCCGGATTCGACGCGCCCGCCCCGAAGGCTGCCCCGGAGCCACCGCCCCTGGCGCCGCGGAGCTCACCCTTTAGCGGGCCGGCCCCCGAGGCCCCGTGGCGGGCCGAGCCCGGCCCCTCCCCGGACGAGGCCGGCGAGCCCGGCCGGACGGAAGACTGGTACGGGTTCGCCCCGACCCGTCATCCCGTCCGTCCCGCCTCCCCCCAGACGTCCAGGCAGGACCTGTCCTCCTTCTGGGCCGACGACGAACGGGCCCCCAACGGCCTGAGGGCCGCCGACCACTCCCCGCCGGACACCCGTCCCACCCATCCGGATCCCCGCTTCCCCGCCGCCCATCCC
>JACQTL010000398.1 GCA_016210805.1 Actinomycetota bacterium
GGGACCCCCCGGTAGAATCGGCCAGAGGGCCGCCCAGGGCGGCCGGGGGGGATCCGTGTCGCTGAAAGAGACCTCGACGTCGGCTCGGGAGCTCGGGTTCGTGCCGTCGGACGTGGGGTTCGTGGCGAACCCGTATCCCGTGTACCGGGTGCTCAGGGACAGGTTCCCCGTCCTCCACGACGACGACACCGACCACTGGCTGGTGTCCCGGTACGAGGACGTGAACGCCCTCCTCCGGGACCGCCGGTTCGGCCGGACGTACCTCCACGTGGCCTCGCACGGCGAGATGGGCCATCCCGACGACCCCGACGAGCAGATGCCGTTCTGGAACCTGATCCGGGCG
Organism: Actinomycetota bacterium; assembly: GCA_016210805.1. Lineage (GTDB taxonomy): Bacteria > Actinomycetota > UBA4738 > UBA4738 > JACQTL01. The sequence goes on from JACQTL010000398.1 coordinate 344, forward strand.
GGCATCCTGGACATGGAGCCCCCCGACCACACCCGCGTGCGCAAGCTGGTCTCGAAGGCCTTCACCCCCCGGATGGTCGAGGGGCTCAGGCCGTTCGTGCAGGGCTTCATGGACCGGCTGGTGGACGAGGTCCGGGGGGCCGGCGAGATCGACCTGATCGGGGCGCTGGCCGAGCCGCTCCCCGTGGCCGTGATCGCCGAGATGCTCGGCGTGCCGGAGCCCGACCGGCACCTCCTCCGCCCCTGGTCGGCCGAGATCTGCCTGATGTACGAGCTGAACCCGTCCGAGGAGCACGCCCGGCGGGCCGTGGCGGCGAGCGTCGAGTTCCACGACTACCTCAGGGAGCTCTCCCGGGAGCGGCGGAAGGACCCCCGGGACGACCTGATCAGCGCGCTGACCCAGGTGGTCGACGAGGGCCGGACCCTGACGGAGGAGGAGCTGATCGGGACGTGCGTGCTCCTCCTGAACGCGGGGCACGAGGCCACCGTGAACGTGACCGGGAACGGCTGGTGGGCGCTCTACCGCAACCCGGGGGAGCTGGCCCGGCTCCGGGCCGACCACGGGCTCGTCCCCCGGGCCATCGAGGAGCTGATGCGGTACGACACGCCGCTGCAGATGTTCGAGCGGTGGGTGCTCGAGGACTTCGAGCTCCACGGCGCCCGGATCCCGAGGGGCTCGGAGCTGGGCCTCCTGTTCGGCTCGGCGAACCACGACCCCTCGGTGTTCGACCGTCCCGACGAGCTGGACGTGGGGCGGGAGCACAACCCCCACGTGTCGTTCGGCGCGGGCATCCACTTCTGCCTGGGAGCGCCGCTCGCCCGGGTGGAGCTGGAGACCTCCTTCGGGACGCTGCTCCGCCGGCTCCCCGACATGGAGCTGGTGGAGGAGCCCCGGTGGAAGCCCGCCTACATCATCCGGGGGCTGAAGGAGCTCCGGGTCCGGGTGTAGGGGACGCCCGGCCGCTCCCCCGGCTGGGAGCTGGCGGCGGGATTCGAACCCGCGACCTAGCGATTACAAGTCGCTTGCGCTACCGGACTGCGCCACGCCAGCGTGCCCGAGTGTACCGCCCGGGGCTCAGTGCCCCTCGTAGCGGAGCTCGCCGGCCTCGATCCGGACCGCCAGGCGGTTCCCGGGGAGGGGGAGGGCGCAGGTGGCGTACGGCGTGAACACGCAGGGCGGGTTGTAGGCCCGGTTGAAGTCGAGGACCGTCATGCCGTCCCGGCCGGGCGGCTTCGCGTACATGTACCTGCCTCCACCGTACGTCTCCACCCCGTTCGTGGCGTCGCCGAACACGAGGAAGAGGTGCCGCTGGCCCGGCTCCCGGAACGCCTCGAGCCGGCAGGGGACGCCACCCACCTCGAACCCGAGGGCGCCGGGCACCTCGTAGCGCTCTCGGACGTGGGCCACGGTCTCCACGGCCACCTCCCGTGGGGGGCGGTACGGCTCGAAGCTTGCTCCCACCCGCCACCGCGGGTCCACGGGGAAGTGGGGCAACAGCAGGACCGGGTCGCGGGCCGGGAGAGCCGGGTCCCTGATCCGGACCCCCAGGGCTCCGTCCCGCTCGATCAGGTGGAACCGGAGCCCCTCCACCTCGAGCATCGTGGGCTCCCCTGAGGAGTCGTCCACCAGCTCGACGGTGCCCACGAGCCGCCGGTCCAGCGTCACGGCGGCCTCGCGCTCGAACGTCCCGGTGGCCCGGCCGCCCGCGACCTCGATCACCCCCGCCCGGGGCGGACCGGCGGGCAAGACCACGTCGGAGCTCGGGTCGCGCCCCACGACGTTCCGGCCCTCGCGGAGCCAGGCCAGCCCGGCCAGGGCCCGCCATCCGCCGGGAGAGTTCAGGCCGGCGATCCGCCGGGCCCGCCACGCCTCGACCTCCCGGCGGTGCGCCCCTGCCGCGCCTCCCATCGACGTGGTCACCTCCCCGCGGTGGCCCGGGACGGGAGCACGTAGGCGTACAGGGCCGCGGCCAGGGCCGACGAGGCGTTGAGCGACCCCACCGCCCCGCGCATCGGGAGGGAAACGAGCTCGTCGCAGGCCTCCCGGACCAGGCGGGAGAGACCCTCGCCCTCCGAGCCCAGGACGATGACGACGGGTCCCGGGGGGCAGGTGGCATCGAGGACCGATGCCGGGGCATCCTCGGCGAGCCCCACGACGGCGAACCCGGCCCCCTGGAGCCGCCGCAGGGCCCTGGGGATGTTCGCGACCACCGCGTGCGGGAGGTGGAGCAGCGCGCCCGCCGAGGCCCGCACGGCCGCCGGCGTGACCCCCGCCGCTCGCCGGGCGCGGGAGACGAGCATCGCCGCGCCGGCCGCGTCGGCCACCCGGGCCGAGGCGCCGAGGTTCTGGGGGTCGGTGATGCCGTCCAGGGCGACCACCACGGCGTCGGCGGGGAAGGGGAACCGGCCGAGGTCCGGCTCGCCGAGCGGCGAGGGCAGCTCCACCTCGGCCACCACGCCTCGATGGTCCGGAGCCAGTCGGTCCAGTCGATCCCCGGGAACCCTCCGAACGGGGACCCCGGCGGTCCGGGCCGCGGCCAGCACGTCGCGGAGGCCCTCGGTGCTCCGGGCCCCCTCGGCCACCAGCACGGAACGGGCCCGGCCGGCCCGGAGGGCCTCGGCCACCGCCCGCCGGCCCCCGAGGTGGAGGCCGCCGTCCCGGCGCCGGCGCGAGCTCACGTGCGAGCCAGCACGGCCAGCGCGAAGCACGCCGCGCCGTCCCCGGCGAGCCCCAACCCCTCCGGCCTCGTGGCCTTCACCGAGACCCCCCCGATCGGCAGGCCGAGGACCCGGGCGAGGTTCCGGCGGATCTCGTCGCGGCGGGGCCCCACCGCCGGGCGCTCGGCCACCACGGTGAGGTCGCAGGACCGGACCCGGTACCCGTGGCGGACCAGGAGGGCCTTGGCCCTGCCCAGCAGCTCCAGCCCCCCGATCCCTCCGATCGTGGGGTCGGTGTCGGGGAAGTGCTCCCCCAGGTCGCCGATCGCCGCCGCGCCCAGCATCGCATCGGCCAGGGCGTGGCAGACCACGACGGCGTCGGAGTGGCCGGCCAGCCCCGGCTCCCCCTCGAAGAGGACCCCGCCGAGGAACAGGGGGCGGGCCCGGTCCGCGGCGTGAGAGTCGAAGCCCAGCCCGAAGCGCAGCTCGTCCGACGCGTTCACCCCCCCTCCGGGACGTCCGCGGGCTCCCCCGCCGGACCCCGGCCATCCCCGACGCCGTCGAGCCCGCCGCCCTCATCCCGGACCGCGAGCTCGGCCCTGGCCAGGTCCTCGGCGGTGGTGATCTTGAAGTTCCCGGGCTCGCCGGGGATCACGGCCACCCGGTAGCCCGCCCACTCCACCAGGGCGGCGTCGTCCGTGGCCTTCCGGCGGGCCACCCGGGCCCTCCGGTGGGCGTCGCGGAGGACCGGACCCCGGAACGCCTGGGGGGTCTGGGCCAGCACGAGGGAGTGGCGGAGCTCGGTGGCCACCACCAGGCCGCCCTCCACCCGCTTGACGGTGTCGGGGACGGGGAGCCCGGGGACCACCCCATCCGCCTCCGACAGGGCGTCCAGCACGGCCCCGAAGATCCGGGCCGACGCGAACGGACGGGCCGCGTCGTGGCAGACGATGGCCGGCGCGTCGGCCGGGACGGCCTCCAGGGCCAGCCTCACGGACTCCTGGCGGTCGGGGCCTCCCGTGATGACGAGGGCGGGCTTCCCGGCCTCGGCGACGTGGTCGACGGCCTCCTCCTCGAACCCCTCGGGCGCCGCCACGACCAGGGAGGAGACGCCCGGCGCCGACGCGGCGGAGGCGGCGGCCCGGGCCAGGATCGACCGTCCGGCCAGGGGGATGAAGGCCTTGGGCCGCCCCCCGCCGAGGCGCGTGCCCGCCCCCGCGGCGAGGAGCACGACCACGACCTCACCGGGCCCCGGCGGCGGGCCCGGAGCCCCCCCGTTCACGAGGGGGCCGTCGGTCGGTCGGCCAGGGAGGCGAAGACCATCCTCCCCGTGGCGGTCTGGAGCACGTTGGTGACCCGGATCTCCACGTCCTGGCCGACCCGGGGGGCCCCCTCCTCGACGACCACCATGGTCCCGTCGTCCAGGAACCCCACCCCCTGCCCGTGCTCGCGGCCCTCCCGGGTCAGGCGGACCCGGATCTCCTCCCCCGGGCTGACCGGGGCCCGGAAGACGGCGGCCACCGCGTTTATGGACCTCACGGGGACGGAGAGCGCCGTGGCCAGCTTGGCCAGGTTGGCGTCCCCGGTCACCAGGGCGCCCCCTCTTTCCCGGGCCAGGCGGACGAGGGCCCCGTCCACGTCCGGCCCGGCGTCACCCTCCACCAGGTGGACCTCCACCGTGGGGGCCCGCTGGAGCCGGGCCACGTTGTCCAGGCCCCGGCGGCCCCTGGTCCGGCGCCGGGGGTCCGAGGAGTCGGCGATCCGCTGGAGCTCCTCCAGGACCCCCGCGTGGACGAGGAGCGTCCCCGAGATGAACCCCTCCTCGACGAGGCCCATCATCCGCCCGTCGATCAGGGCGCTGGTGTCGATCACGCTGACGGACCCGGGGGCCGCCCCGGCGGCCCGGGGCTTCAGGCCGATCAGGGCGAAGAACTCGTCACGCTTGGACCGGCCGATCCTGTAGGAGACGTACGGGAGGGTCAGGTACACGAAGGCCACGGTCGGCCAGGCCGCCTCGGGAGGGAGCCGGAAGAGCGGGAAGGTGAGGAGGAACGAGATGAAGAGCCCGAGCACGAGCCCGATGGCCCCCGCGACGATCTCGGCGGCCGGCGTCTTCCGGAACTCGCGCTCCACCGACGAGACCGCCGTGGCCGTCTGCCGGCCGAAGATCCCGCCGATCACGTAGCCCACCGCGGAACCGAGGACCACCCCGAGGATCGTCTTCTCGGGACGATCCGGGCCCAGGTTCGTGGCCAGGTAGTAGCCGAGGTAGGTGGACAGGGCCACGAAGATGAGCCGGACGAACTCGACCAGCCCCCCACGGGGGAACGCTCCCCGCGCGGGACGCTCTCGGGGCGAGGGCTCGCTCATGGCCACAAGGTGCCCCCTCCGGGGGGCCGATGCAACCGGGCCGATCCGAAGATGGCGGTCAGCTGTGGGCGTCTGCCAGCGTCTTGTCGATGAGATCCTCGGCCTTCTGCTCGGTCCCGCCCGTGGCGAAGACCAGCTCGGACACGAGGATCTGCCGGGCCTTGGCGAGCATGCGCTTCTCGCCCGCCGAAAGCCCCTTGTTCTGCTCGCGGATGGACAGGTTCCGGACCACCTCGGTGACCTGGTAGATGTCCCCGGAGCGCAGCTTCTCGATGTTGTTCTTGAACCGGCGGCTCCAGTTGGCGGCCATCTTGGTCTCGTCCTCCTTGAGGACGTCGAGGACCTTCTTGACCTCCTGCTTGCTGACCACCTGGCGGAGGCCGACCTCCTCGGTGTTGTCGACCGGCACCATCAGGGTCAGGTCCCCGTAGGCCAGCCTGAGAACGAAGTACTTCTTCTTCTCTCCGAGGAAATCCCGCTCCCGGAGGTCTTCGATCACGGCGGCGCCGTGCTCGGGATGCACGACGGTGTCACCCTTGCGGAACAAATGTGCCCCCTCGTGAGAAGTCGGTGGGTGCCTCTCGGCTCACCCAGGGTAGCACGGCCCGGGTCCTCCCGCAACTCAAAAGTGCTGGTCAGGGGCCTAAATCGTCCCCCCCGCGGGCCCTCATCGCCCCCCGTTACCCCTGCTCAGGGGCCGGTTCGCCGGCCGGTTCGCCGGCCGGTTCGACCACCGGTTCGACCACCGGTTCGCCCGACGCTCCGCGCGCCGATCGGGCCGTCCAGGCGATGGCCTCCCTCACCATGGACACCGGGAGGATCCTGAGGCCCCGGGCAGCCACCGCCCCGCCGCCGGCGGGCACGAACACGGTCCGGATACCCCTCGCCGCGGCCGCGGCGAGCCGCTGCTCGAGCCCGGGCACCGGCCGGACCTGGCCCGTGAGGGCGATCTCCCCCACGAAGGCCGAGTCGCGGGGAGGGGCCCGGTCCCGCGCCGCGGAGCAAAGCGCGGCCGCGATGGCCAGGTCGGCCCCCGGGTCGTCGACCCCCAGACCCCCGGCCGTGGCCCCGAAGAGCTCCGCCCGGGCCAGGGACAGGGCGGCCGTCCGGTCGAGGACCGCGGCCACCAGCGAGAATCGCCGCCCGTCGAGCCCGGTGACCTGCCGCCGGGGCGGGCCGTCCCTCGATCCGATGAGGGCCTGGACCTCGACGGCCAGGGCCCGGCGCCCGGCCAGGGGCAGAGCCGTGGCGGCGCCGGCCACCGCGCCCCCGGGGGCCAGGCGATCCGACGGGTCGATCTCGAAGAGCCCGGACGGCCCCATCTCGAACCAGGCCACCTCCCCCTCCCGGCCGAACCGGTTCTTCCCGCAGGCCAGGGTCCGCAGGCCGGAGCGGGGGTCGCCCTCGAAGGACACGACCACGTCGACGGAGTGCTCGAGGGTCCGGGGGCCGGCCACGTCACCGTCCTTGGTCACGTGGCCGATCAAAAGGACGGCCGTCCCCTCGGACGTGGCCAGCTCGACCA
>JACQTL010000400.1 GCA_016210805.1 Actinomycetota bacterium
CAGTACCTCCATTCCCGGGGGAGGGAGGTGGTGGTGACCCGGGAGCCGGGCGGGACGGGGTTCGGCGACAAGCTCCGCGAGGCCATCCTCGATCCGGCCACCGGCAAGGTCGACCCACGTGCCGAGGCCCTGCTGTTCGCCGCGGCCCGGGCCCAGCTCGTGACCACCGTCATCCGTCCGGCCCTCGAAGAGGGCAAGGTCGTCCTCTGCGACCGGTTCGTGGACTCGTCCCTCGCCTACCAGGGCTTCGCCCGGGGGCTCGGGGAGCAGGACATCCTGACCCTGAACGCGTGGGCCACCCAGGGCCTCTTCCCCGACCTGGTGGTCCTGCTCCACCTGGAGCCCGAGCTGGGCCTGCTCCGGTCGGGCGCGGGCGTCGACCGGATCGAGGCCGAGGAGGCCAGCTTCCACGCCAGGGTGGCCGACGCCTACCTCAAGATCGCCGAGGAGCACCCCGAGCGGTTCGTGGTGGTGGACGCCGGCCGGACGCCCGAGCTGGTCCACGCCGACGTGTCGACCTCCCTGATCCGCCTGCTCCGGGGCCGGGAGGAGCCGGAGGAGGGGGGCGAGGGAAGGTGACCCGGGTCCTGGACGACGTCCCGGGGCAGGAGCCGGCCATGGCCTTCCTCCGGCAGGCCGCGTCCCGGCCCCACCACGCCTACCTCCTGGCCGGGCCGGAGGGGTGCGGCAAGTCGCTGGCCGGCCGGGCCTTCGCCGCGGCCCTCCTCTGTCCGCAGGGCGGGTGCGGGGAGTGCAGGAGCTGCCGGCTGGCCCTCGGGGAGCGCCACCCCAACCTGTTCCTGGTGGAGCCTGAGGGCCGGGACATCCACGTGGACACGGTGCGGGACGAGGTCTGGCACCCCGCCCACCGCACGGCCCCCGAGCCCGGCCGGAAGGTCTTCGTGATCCGGGAGGCCGACCGGCTGAACCCGGCCGCCGCCGACGTCCTCCTCAAGGTGCTCGAGGAGCCCCCCGCCGACGCCGTGCTCCTCCTGCTCTCCGCCCGACCCCACGAGCTGCCCGAGACCGTGCTGTCGCGGTGCCACGTCGTGACGTTCACGCCGCTGGCGGAGGGCTTCGTCGTGGACACGCTGGTCGGGGAGGGGGTCCCGGAACCCCGGGCCCGCCTGGCCGCCCGTCTGGCCGGGGGGAACCTCGGCCGGGCCCGCCGCCTCGCCGTGGCCGCCGACGGGCTCGCGTTCAGGGACGTGGCCGAGCGGGCGCTGGAGCTCGCCGCCGCCGGACCGGCCGGGGCCCTGGCCGCCGCGGAGGAGGTCGTGGCCGCGGCGGAGCGCTATCGCAAGGGCCTGAAGGACGAGCTCGCCGCCGAGCTGGAGCCCTTCCTGGACGAGCGCGGCCGACCGGACGAGGCCTCCCGGGGCACGATCAAGCGCCTGGAGGCCCGGCATCACCGCCGGCTCCGGAGGGCCGAGCGCGACCAGGTGGACCAGATCCTCCTGGCCGCCTCGGCGGCCCTGAGGGACCGCGTGCTGGCGGCGGCCGGAGGCCGGCCCGACTGGCGGGTGAGCCTGGACCGGGAGGCCGACCCCGCTCCCGGCGCCGTCCCGTCGGCCCGGGGGTGGGGGGCCATCGAGCGGGCCCGGGCCGCCCTGGCCGACGAGACCAACCTGAACCTCCGCCTGGTGCTGGAGGAGGCCTTCCTGGAGCTGGCCGGGGAGGGCGCGGCGGCCCGGTAGGAAGAGGGGGCTGGCCTCCCCGGAACCCTCGTGCGAGCATCCTTCCGCGACCGGATGGGACCGTGGCAGCCTATCGAGGAGGAGGACGCCGATGGACGTCGACACGCTGAAGGGGATCCCGCTGTTCCAGCACCTCCCGCACCGCGACCTCGACATGATCGCCCGGTGGACCGACGAGGTCCATGTGTCCGAGGGTCGCCACATCGTCGACGAGGGCGAGTTCGGCTACGAGTTCTTCGCGATCCTGGAGGGTGAGGCCGACGTCCGTCACGGCGAGGAGGCGATCGCTCGCCTCCGGCCCGGCGACTTCTTCGGCGAGATGGCCCTGGTCCAGGGGGACCGACGCACGGCCTCGGTGGTGGCCGCCACCCCGATGCGCCTGGCCGTGATGTTCGCGCGCGACTTCCGGTCGATGGCCGCGGACATGCCCGAGGTGGCCGACCGGATCCAGGAGGCCATCCGGGAGCGATCCCCGTGACCGTGCGGGTCCTGATCGTGGACGACCAGGAGCCCTTCCGCCTCGCCGCGCGGACGGTCGTGGAGATGACCGAGGGCTTCGAGGTGGCCGGCGAGGCCGAGACCGGAGAGGACTCGGTCGACCTGGCCCGCGATCTCGACCCGGACCTGGTCCTCATGGACGTGAACCTCCCCGGCATCAACGGGCTGGAGGCCACCCGGCGGATCCTGGCCGAGGGGAAGCGGGTCGTGGTCCTGCTGCTGTCCACCTACGAGGCCGAGGAGTACGCCCCCCGGGCCGCGGAGGTCGGAGCGGCGGCCTACATCCCGAAGTCGGAGTTCGGCCCCGACCGCCTGGAGGAGGCCTGGCGCCAGGCCTCGGGATAGTAGTCTGTCTCAGACGTCTGGGATGGACTAGTTCGCCGGCGCACCGTCTTCCACCGGGATCGGCACCTGTCCCGAGACGCTCGTTCCCTCCCCGGGGGCCGATCGGATCTCCACCGAGCCTCCGAGCGCCGCCACCCGGTCGGCGATGTTCTGGAGGCCGGCCCCCCGCGGGGTGGTCGAGGGGTCGAAGCCGACCCCGTCGTCCTCCACCGAGAACCGCAGCTCGTGCTCGTCCTGGCGGAGGATGATGGTCACCTCCTCGGCCCGCGCGTACTTGGACACGTTCTGGAGGGCTTCCAGGCAGCAGAAGTAGACGGCGGCCTCGGCCTCCTGAGGGAACCGCCCCACCCCGTCGGCGTCGAGCCGGACGGGGAACGGGACCTTGCGGAGCTGGGCGTCCAGCGCCGCCCGGAGGCCCTGGTCGGCGAGGAGCGGCGGGTAGATGCCCCGGGCCAGGTCCCGGAGCTCGTCGAGGGTCCCCTGCATGTCGGACTGGAGCTCGGACAGCAGCCGGGACGTCCTGTCCGGGTCCCTCGCCGCCATCGTCTCGGCCAGGCGGAGCTTCACCATCATGGCCACGAGGTGCTGCTGGGCGCCGTCGTGGATGTCGCGCTCGATCCTCCTTCGCTCGGCGTCCTGGGCGGCCACGATCCGCTGGCGCGACGCCCTGAGCTCGTCCGCCTGCCGCAAGATCTGCTCCAGCCGGGCCCGGAGCTCCTCGGTGAGCCGGGCGTTGCGGAGGACCAGCCCCGCCTGGGAGGCCAGGTCCTTCAGGAGCCGCTCCTCCGCGGGGCGGATCGCGTCCCCGGGCCGCTTGGCCACCGAGAGGGCTCCGAGGAGCTCGCCGCCGTGCCGGACGGGGAGCGAGAGGTCGGCGCCGGGCACCTCCACCCGGTCCCCCGAGACGGTGGCTGCCTCGGGAGCGGAGGACGCGACCTCCGGGGGCCACACGGCGACCCGTCGGAGCCGCCCGCTCACCTGGAACCACACCGCGGCGTGGGCGGCGTCGGTCCCCTCGGCCAGGGCCCGGGCCATCCGGAGGGGGGCGTCCTCGTCGGTGTACGCGGTCTCCATCCTCCGGCCGAACTCCGCCAGCACCTCGTAGGGAGTGGCCCGCTTGCCGTACACCAGCCGGTTGGCCAGGTGCTGGACGCGGGTCCGCACGGGCTGGAAGGCCACCGCGACCACCGCGGTGGTGAGGATCGACAGAGCGACGTTGGGACGGTCGCCCCTGCCGAACAGCGACCCTATCCCCACCACGACCGCCAGGTAGGTGGCCGTGACGAGGGCGGCCAGGAGGGCGTACACGACCGCCCGGTTGACCACCAGGTCGATGTCGTACAGACGGTACTTGAGCACCGCGATCCCCGTGGCCGCGGGTATGGCCAGGAACGAGAGGACCACGGCGTTCTCCACCCAGGCCGGGAACCCCTCATCCGGCCGGAACACTCCCGGGATCTCGACGACGAAGCTCAGGAAGAGGGCCGCAGCGACCAGGACCCCCGCCGCGGCCAGCCACTTGATCTGCTGGCGCTCGTCCCCCCGGGATCGCGTGAACCGGACGACGAGTGAGGTGGCCCCGCCCACCACCCCGGCCAAGTAGAGGGTGAGGCCGATCCCGGCCAGCGGCCCCCACAGGGAGCTGGATCCGATGGCCAGGGGGTTGTCCACGACGGCGAAGTTCTCGAGCGGGCCGGGGGAGAGGGCCAGGCTGGCCGAGGCCAGGATGACGCCGGCCATCCCGACGCCGGCCGCCCACCGCCACCGCGGGGAGAGCAGGCGGCCGCCGGGGAAGAGCAGGAACAGGAAGACGGTGGCCAGGCTGGTGAGCGGCACCCAGATCCACGAAAGGATCCAGCCCCCCACCGCGCCTCCCGGCAGGGGCGTCGCACGGGCCAGGATCGCGTAGATGGCGTATTCCTGGCCCAGCTCCTGCACGCCGGAGAACAGGCCCATGGTGAGGAGGAGCCACCCGATCGGGTTCCCCTGCTGCCGGGCGGCGATCAGCACCCCGACCGTCGAGAAGACCAGGGCGAACACGGCGGCGAAGCCCCGGAACCCGAACGACCCGGCCGGCGGCTCGGCCTCACGGCCCAGGTAGAGCAGGACGAGGGCCGCCACCGCCAGGGCCACGGACGCCCCCCAGAGCGCCCAGGCCACCCGAACCACCGTACGTCGCTCCCCGGCCACCCTGCGATTCTCGCCCCGCTCGCCATCATGCGGAAGGAGGAGGACCTCCGCGCTCCGGTGGTGCTGGCACCCCGGCTCCCGGGGCTCGCGGTGGGCTAGGATCGCGCCGTGTCGAAGGCCGGGCGCCCCGGAGGGCGGAGGCGGGTCAGGCGGTTCCTGGAGAGGACCGTCCTGGCCGCGATGATGAGCGTCGTGGCCTTCGTGGTGGAGCGCCAGCTCCTCAAGGCGGTCCGGAAGAAGGGGGAGAGGACCCGGGAGCCGCCGAGTCGCGTGCTAACGGCGACGCCGGATCGCGTCCCCGACGAGCCAGAGCGCTAGCACCCCGGCCGCCCCGCCCATCGTCGCCGGGACCCAGTCGGCCACCCGCTCGCTGGCCGCCGTGATGGCCGCCCCGACCACCGCGCCGCCGGCCGCGATCGACAGGGCCAGGCGCCGGCCGGCCCGCCGGATCGTGTCCTCCAGCCGCTCCGTCCCCCGGAAGTGGACCTGGAGCTTGGGCCCGGGCCGGGCCCCGGTGAGCCGTTCGATCGACTCCACCAGTCGGACGAGCCGGAGCCGGACCTTCTGGGCCTCGTAGAACATCGTCCGGGGGTTCATCTTCTTTCGGACCTGCTCCCGGAGGTTCTTCATGACGTAGGTGCCGGCCAGGGCGAAGGGGTCGAGGTCGGGGTCGATCCGGGCCACCGCCATCTGGACCTGGGCCAGGGCCTTCCCGGTGAGGGCCAGCGACGACGGGAGCCGGACGCCGTGGCGGATCGAGATCTCGGTGATCTCCTGGAGCATCGGGCCGAGCTCGATCTCCTGGAGGGAGGCGTGGCGGTAGCGGGCCAGGAGGGCCCCCAGCTCGTCCTGGAACCTTTCCAGGTCGATGTCCTGGCGCTGGTCGGCCCCGGCGAGCATCAGGACCGTGTCGGCCAGGAACGGGACGTCCTCCTGCCAGAAGGCCATGAGCATGTTGAGGAGCAGGTCGCGGACCTCCGGGCCGACCTCCCCGACCAGCCCGAGGTCCAGGAAGTAGATCTTGTCGTTCGACCAGGCCAGGTTCCCGGGATGGGGGTCGGCGTGGAAGAAGCCGTCGGTGAGGACCTGGCGGTAGTACGACTCGAGGAGCTGCCGCGCCGCCTCCCGGCGTTGGGGGGAGTCCTCCGACTCGAGCAGCCCCACGCCCTCGACCCACTCCATGACCAGGAGGCGATCGGTGGAGAGCTCGTCGTGGAGGGACGGCACGTCCAAGCGGTCGTACGGCTCGAGGACCTCCTTCATCCTCTTGAGGTTGGCGGCCTCCTCCCGGAAGTCGAGCTCCCGGCGCAGGGCCGTGGAGAGGTGCTCGATGATGGCCGGGAGGTCCACGACCTGGCTGAAGGCCGGCCGGCCCTCGGTCTTCTCCGCGAACATCTCGAGCAGCCCCAGGTCGCGGAGGATGTCCTGCCTGGCCGTGGGGCGCTGGACCTTCACGGCCACCGTCTCCCCGTCGGCCAGGACGGCCCGGTGGACCTGGGCGACGGTCCCGGCGGCGAGGGGCTCCGGGTCGATCGACTCGAAGACGTCCTCCCACGGGACCCCCAGCTCCTCCTCCATCACCGAGACGACCTCCTCCTCGGTGAGGGGCTTGACCCGGTCCTGGAGGGTGGCCAGCTCCTCGATGAACTCGGCCGGGAGGAGGTCCGGCCTGGTGGAAAGGATCTGCCCGAGCTTGGCGAAGGTCGGCCCCAGCTCCTCCAGGGCGTTCCGGAGGCGGCGGGCCCTCTCCCGGACGTCGGCTCCCTCCCCCCTCCCGAAGAGCTCTCCCACCCCGTACTTGGCCATCACGGTGCCGATCCGGGCTGCCCGGCCGATCAGCTGGCCGGAGACGTCGGCCTCGACGCCCCGCCCGGTCGAGCGGGGCTCGGCGTGGGGGGCGACCGGGATCGGCGTCCCCGCCCGGGTCAGGCGGTCGGTGTTCACGATGATCACCGAGCACCGGGCGTTGTGGGACACGCGGTTCGGCACGTTGCCGAGGAGGAACTTCTTGCGGCCGCTCATCCCGACGTTGCCGACCACCAGGGCGTCGGCCCCGGCCTCCTCGGCCGCCTGGACGATGGCCCTGGCCGGGTCGGCATCGACCATCACCCTGGCCTGCCCCCGGGCCCCGGCAACCTTGAGCGCGTGCTCCCGGAGCTCCTCGGCCAGGGCCGCGGCCCGCTGGTTCGCGGCCGCCGCCCCGTCCGGCCCCAGGGCCGGGTCGGGGACCACGACCTGGACGAGGACGAGGTCCGAGCAGTACCGCTCAGCCAGGGAGGCCGCGTAGGCCACCGCCCGCTCGGCGCTCTCCGAGCGGTCCGTGGCCACGGCGATCCGGTTCACGGGCGACCCCCTCCTTTTTTGCGGGAACCATGACACCACAGGGCGGGCCCCGCGGCACCCATCGGACCGGGGATCAGTCCCGGGCTCCCGGGGGAGAGGTCCCCTCGCGGAGGAAGGCCAGCACGGCCATGACCCGGCGGTGGACGTCGGGCTCCTCCGACAGGCCCAGCTTGTGGAACAGGGAGTTGATGTGCTTCTCCACGGCTCGCTCCGACAGGTGAAGCGCCCTGGCGATGGCGGCGTTGTTCCTCCCCCGGGCCATCTGCTCGAGGACCTCCCGCTCCCGCTCCGTGAGACGGGCCAGGGGGCTGCGCTCCACCCTGTCGGCGCGGGACACGAGGCCCTCCACCACCGTCGGGTCCAGCACCGATCCTCCCCGGGCCACCTCGCCCACCGCCCGGACCAGCTCCTCCACGTCGGAGACCCTCTCCTTGAGCAGGTAGCCGATCCCCGCGGCGCCATCCCTCAGGAGCTCGAAGGCGTAGGCCTCCTCCGCGTACTGGGAGAGCACGACCACGCCGGTCCCCGGGTGCTCGGCCCTGATCCTCCGGGCCGCCTCGATCCCCTCCGTGGTGTGGGAGGGGGGCATCCTGATGTCGGTGATCACGACGTCCGGGTGATGGGCCTCCACGGCGGCCAGCAGGGAGTCGAGGTCGGCGACCGTGGCGACCAGCTCCAGATCCGGTACCGTCCCGAGGAGCGCCGCGGTACCCTCTCGGACGAGGTAGTTGTCCTCCGCGAAGACGATCCGGAGCGTCACGGCCGGATGGTACACGCGCTGGACGGGGGGAACGGGAGTGGGAGCGGTGTCGATCCGGGTGGTGCTGGGGGAGGACAACGTCCTGGTCCGGGAGGGCGTCCGGGCCCTGCTCGACGCCACCGAGGGCATCGAGGTGGTCGGGGTCGCCGCCGATGCCCCTTCGCTCGTGGCCACCGCCGCCGAGCTCGAGCCCGACGTGGTGGTCACCGACATCAAGATGCCCCCCCTGTTCCAGCTCGAGGGGATCGAGGCCGCCCACGAGATCAGGCGGCGCCATCCTGGCACCGGCGTCGTGGTGCTCTCTGCCCACGACGACGAGGCCTACGCCCTGGCCCTTCTGGGGAAGGGCCAGAGCGGGCTCGGCTACCTGCTCAAGGACCGGGTGTCTCAGGGGGACGAGCTGGCCAGGGCCATCCGGGAGGTCCACGCCGGAGGGACGCTGATCGACCCCACGATCGCCGCCCGCCTGTCCGGCACCTCGGCCGTCGCCGACGAGCACCGTGAGCTCCTGGACCTCATGGCCAGGGGGCAGACGTACGCGGAGATGGCCGAGGCCCTGGGCACCACCGAGGCGGACATCGACCGCCGCGTCACGGCCCTGTTCGGGCAGCTGGCCGCCGAGGCGGGCAGGGGCGCCGGCAGGGCGGTGGACGAGCTGAAGCGGCTGCACGCGGCCGTGGTCGACCGGGAGAGCTCGGCCCGGACGCTGCGCTCGTTCGTGCCGTCCCAGGTCGCCGCCCGCCTGTCGGGGGGAGGGTCGGAGGCCATCCGACAGGAGGAGCTCGAGGCCACGATCCTGTTCTCCGACCTCCGGGGGTTCACGTCCCTGGCCGAGAGCCTCCCGCCGCAGGAGGTCGCCGCGATCGTCGGCAGGCACCTGGCCGCGATGGCCGAGGTCGTCCTGGCCCACGGGGGCACGATCGACAAGTTCTCCGGCGATGCGGTGATGGCGGTGTTCGGAGCTCCGGACCCCGTCCCCGACCACGCCGAGCGTGCTCTTCGCTGCGCGCTAGCCATGCAGGCCCGGCAGGGGGAGCTCGACGGGGACGGGTGGGCCGCCGACCTGCCGAGCCTGGGGATGGGCATCGGCGTGAACACGGGGACCGTGGTGGCCGGGACGGTGGGGGGCGGCGGCCGCCTGGAGTACACGGTCGTCGGCGACGCCGTGAACGTCGCCCAGAGGATCCAGGCCGAGGCCGCCGCGGGGGAGGTCCTGGCCACGGCTGCCACGATGGCGCTGGCCCCGTTCGCGTCCGGGGAGCCCCTCGGTCCCCGCCACGTCAAGGGCCGGCGGGAGCCGGTCGAGCTCTTCCGAGTGTCCCGGGTCGCCCAGGAGGGGCCCGGCGTCCCCGCGGCCGATCCGGAGCCGTCCGCCTCCCCCTGAGGGCATCCCTTCGCCCGGGAACACCCATTGTTTCCCTTGTGCTCCACCCCGCCGAAGGCCTATAGTGCCCGGGCACGGGAAGCGAGTCAGGAGGCGGGGATGAGGAAGTACCTGGTAGCGGCGCTGGTCGCCGGGATGTTCGTCGCCGGGACCGGCGTCGCTCGGGCGCACGTGTCCGACGTCACCGCACGTCCCAACGCGACGATCAAGGACGGCGGAGCCACAGTTCGGGTCGGCGGCGCCATCATGTGCGACGCGGGCGAGAACTTCCGGGTTCGCGCCAAGGTCACCCAGCCGGGGGCCAAGGCCACCGGCCGTGACACGGGCGTGTGCACCGGCGCCTGGCAGAACTGGGCCGTGAACGCCCGGGTCGTGGACGGTGCGTTCGGGCCGGGGACCGCGTCGCTCTCCGGCGTCGCGATCACGGTCGGCGACGGCGACGCGGGCATGAAGTACTCGCGGAAGGTCAACATCAGCTGACGCGAGCGCCGCGTAAGGCAAGAGGGCGGCCTTCGGGCCGCCCTCTTCTTTCCGGGCTACCGGGACGGGTTAGTTCCAGGGTCGGCCGTCCGCCTCACGGTGGCCGGCTCGCCCTGTTTGCAAGCTGCTTGGGGATACCGCGGGATCCCCCCGATTGACCAATCGTCGGGTTTTCATGCCTTCGGGCCGGTCTTGCTGTACGCCCCGTTGGTCCCTATAGTCGGCTCACGCGAGCTCTGGCCATCGGCCCCGGAGGGAGGACACGCGATGAGGAAGACGGTGGTGGGCGTCCTGTTGGCGGGCGCCATGGTGGCGGGTACCGGCATCGCCCAGGCCCACATCCTGCTGGTGGACGGCCGAGACGGAGGTCGCACCGGCCCCGACGGGCAGACGATCCAGGTGGGGGGCGTGATCCGGTGCACGGAGGGCCACACCTTCAACATCCGGGTGCGCGTCCGCCAGGCCGAGGCCAAGGCCAACGGCATCGCGCGCGGCGCCTGCCAGGGCGTCCAGCAGCAGTGGAGCGTCGTGGCCGACGCGGTCGGGGGCACCTTCCACGAGGGTCCCGCGGCGCTGGACGGCAGGGCGAACACCCGGCTGGGCGGCGACGTGCACGGCGACGTGAGGTGGAGCGAGAAGATCCACGTCACCGAGGGCCCGTAGCCGACGACGGCGGAGGACTCGTCCCGGGCGGCCTGACGGCCGGGATCTCCCGTCTCGTATCATGTCGGGCGTCCTCGGCCACGTCCGGGGCGGGTCCGCCGGAGTAGCTCAGCCAGGCAGAGCAGCTCACTCGTAATGAGCAGGCCGTGGGTTCGAATCCCACCTCCGGCTCCGATCGCGCCGCGCTCCGTCAGCCGCCGGAGCCGGCGCTTTTCTCGACCTCCATCCACCACTCGGTGAACTCCGCGCAACGCCCGTCGGGGAAGAGGCGGATCACCCACAGGTTCGAGTAGTCGGGATCGTCACGGTAGGAGGTCCACCCCCGGACGAACCCGACACCTCCGGCCACGCCCAGCACGTCGAACCGGAAGTCCCACGTGCCCGGCTCGTCCCTGCGTCCCAGCCAACCTGCCACGATCGCGTCGCGCCCCTCCCAGGGGTCGCGATGGGGAGCGGTGAAGTAGCGGGCGTCGTCGGTGAACAGCTCCCCGACGTCCTCCGGGTCGTTGGAGGCCCATGCCCGGACGTAGCGCTCCACCCACCCCCGAACCTCGGCCTCGTCCACCCGATCCATCCTCGCGATCGCCGGCCCGGACCGGACGCTAGCACGGCGTCGGGGCGGGGAGGCCGGGGCCTCCCGGACTGCGGCTCCCGAGGGGGTTCCGATAGAATCGCCGCCGATGCGCTCGCGGAAGCCCTCCTCCCGGACCTCGCTGCTCCTGGCCGCGTCGGTCGCCGCCACGGTGCTCCTCCCCGGCCGGGCATGGGCCCAGGTGTCCATCGACCCAACCGCCACGCCGACCCGGGGTCCCGACAACTTCGTCAACTGGATGGCCTACGGAGGCATCCTCCTCGGGGCCGTGGTCGCCCTGCTGGTGGTCGCCCTGTACCTCCGGTATTCGGCGAGGTTCTTCGGCAAGGAGGAGGAGCGCGGGCCGAGGGCCGGCCGCCGGGCCCCTCCCGTGGTGACCGTGGGGGCGCAGGCGGCCACCCAGCCTCGGACCCTGGCCGCCTCCCCCGCGCGCCCGCCGCTCCCGGTGCGGCAGGGCCCCACCACGGGCGCGGCCCACGCCGGCCAGGCGGCCGCGACCGCGACCGCCGCCCCACCCCGGCCGGCCGCCCATCCC
>JACQTL010000401.1 GCA_016210805.1 Actinomycetota bacterium
CCGAGCTCGGCGGCGGCGAGTCCCTTGGCGTCGGGCCCGTCCCAGAACACGGTGCCTTCGGGTAGGCAATCGCGGTCAGCCTCCTTCGCTTCGAAGGTGATCTCTCGCCCGTTCGACGCCCGGACCGTGATGATGGCCCGCTTCGACGACGGCGTGCTTGCCAGGTTGCTGACGTGGAGCTCGACCCCATAGCTCGTGACGGGGTCGTCGTTCGACAGAAGAGCGAGATACGCGCGGGACTCCGGGAGGGGACCATCCGTCGGAGTGGTCCAGCGGAACGCGACGAAGAGGTCGCCACCTTCCTCCGCCTCTCCGAACAGCGTGACGTCGTACGTGTCGGAGTAGCCGGCGGGCTCCAGGACGAAGCTGCGCGACCAGTACGTCTCGGTCAGCGGCGTGGACTGGACCCGTCCGCACTCGTCCCCCGCGGGCCGGAAGAACGCCGTGAAGGACCAACTGTCGAGGGGAAACTCGACCGTGACGTGCTCGGGTGCGCCGATGTCCGGCAGATCCCCCGGTGCGCCGGCGACGCACCCGGTCCGGTAGCAGTAGGTGTACGGAAAGAGCTCGAGGGACCGATCGAAGAACCGGACGGTGACCGGCGGCGGCGAGTCCGGCAACGGCCCATCTGTCGGCTCGCTCGAAGCGGATGTGGTCGGGCTCGGCGACGGGTCGGCCGACGCGGATGACGGAGTCGGCCCGTCGGAGGCCGGCGGCACCGGACCGTCCACACGTTGCCCGCTGTGCAGCGTCGCGTACCCCGCCACCGCGAGCAGCCCCGTGAGGGCCAGCCCGAGGCCGCCGGCCGCGAGCCGACGACCACGTTCGCGGCGACGGACCCGGGCCATGAGCCGACGGTGTCCGTCGGGGGGCGCGTGCTCTCCCTGCATCTCGTTGCGAAGATGGCTCCCGAACTCATCCATCGGATTCCTCCAACAGGTCTCGGAGCAGCTGTCGCGCCCGGTGGAGCCGCCCTCGCACGGAGACGCCTTCGATCCCCAGGACCTGGCCCGCTTCCTCGACGGAGAGCTCGAGCCATCCGGTGAGGACGACGGCCTCCCGGAGAGGAATGGGGAGACGAAGAAGGGCGGCGCGGACGTCTCGCCGGGCGTCGATCACTTCGGTGGATGGCGTGGACTCCGGCTCGCAAAGGATCTGGCGCCGCCACCGCAGAAGGTGCCGAAGCCTCCTCCTGTTGAGGTTGAAGGCGACGGTGTACGCGTAGCCGGCTGGAGAACCCATGTCCCGAACCCGATCCCACCGCTCGTACACGCGCGCCATCGCCTCCTGAGCGAGCTCGTCCGCCTCGCTCCGGCTCCCCACCATGAGGAGCAGGGTGCGATAGAGGCCGTCGTACTCGGCCTCGAAGAACGAGACGAACGTGTCGTCCCGAGCGCCCTTCGAGGGATCCAGAGCCACCTCCACCAACAGGAAGAGTCACCGACCCGGCCTAGCGTTCTCGCTCACGCGGATTCTCCAGGACCGATGAGGGAGGGAGGTCTCGCGCGGTGTTGGCTGTTCCACGACTCGCGTGCGCCACACCGCGGTTCGACTCGCGCGAGAAGGGGTCGATGGTTCGAACAAGAACCATCAGGTCTCTTGGGGATGCTCAGCCGACAATGGCTTGGGACCAACGCAAACGCACCGTCAGCCTGGAGCCGGTGGACCTGATGGGACGCTATTCGAACCAGGCATCCGTCGCCATCCTCCGCCAGTTGCACGGGCGGCTGGATAGATCACGAGCCGGCAGGGATGGTCACGCAACCAGGCACGCCTGATATGGTTCACCTTGTGAACTATCCCCGTCACTCGACGCCTGTTGCGCGCTAAGGCTGCGCCCGAACCAGCCGGGCTCGTCGATGCCGTCCAGGCCGTCGCACGCCAGCTGGTGGGGCTCACCGCGATCGCACTCGCGAGCGTGGAGCACCAACGAGGCATCCGGGTGACCGTGCCCGAGTATCGGACGTTGGTCCTCCTCGCCACCCACGGCGAGCGGATCGCGAGCGAGCTCGCGGCCGATCTGGGGGTGACCCGACCCGCGGTCACCCGGATCGTCAGCAGCTTGGCGTCCGGCGGGCTCGTGTCGCGGCGTCGGATGGAGGCCGACCGACGGCAGTTCCGGGTGACGTTGACTCACGCGGGCAGGCAGGTCGTCGACTCCGCGACCGGCGAGCGGGAGCGTCAGCTCCGAACCGCACTCGGCGCGCTGTCGCCAGCGCAGCGCAGGGGCCTGCTCCGGGCGCTCACCCAGTTCCATGGTGCGCTGGCGGGGCCGTCGATCGACAGCGGCCGGGTCAGCTGAGGAGGCACCGGATGCGTCGACCCATCCCGCGCCTGTCCGAGTCCAACCTCCTGGTACTCCTCGCAGTAGCCATCGGCCTCGCCGGAGGGTTGTCAGCGGTCGGGCTGCAGAAGCTCTTGGCCTTCTTCCACTTCGCGTTCTTCTGGCTCGCCGACCATCCGTTCCGGTTCCTCGGTCGGTTCAGCGTGGCCGCGGCTCCCGTGGCCGGTGCCCTCGTCGCGGGCCCCCTCGTGTACCGGCTGGCCATCGAGGCGAAGGGCCACGGCGTGCCGGAGGTGATGGAGTCCGTCGCTCTGAGGGGAGGACGGATCCGGGCCCGGGTGGCGGTGGTCAAGGCGCTGGCGTCCGCGGTCACGATCGGCTCCGGCGGCTCGGCGGGGCGCGAGGGCCCGATCGTCCAGATCGGCGCGACGCTCGGGTCGACGATCGCCCAGCGGTTCGCGATGTCGGACCGTAGGACGCGCACGCTGGTTGCGGCGGGGGCCGCGTCCGGCATCGCGGCCGCCTTCAATGCCCCGCTCGCCGGCGTGTTCTTCGCGCTCGAGGTGATCCTCCAGCGGTTCAGCTCAGCGGGCTTCGCGACGGTGGTGCTCGCTGCCGTGACGTCATCCACCGTGTGGCGCGCGTTCTTCGGCAACGCGCCGGTCCTCCGGGTCCCGCAGTTCACGCTGGCGAACCCCGTGGAGCTCGTCTTCTACGCGGGCCTCGGAGCCGCGGCCGCACTCGTTGCCGTCGGCTTCGTCGCGACGTTGTACCGGCTCGAGGACGCGTTCGACGGGATGCGCAGGTTCCCGGCCGATGCCCGACCTGCCCTCGGCGCGATCGTGGTGGGCCTGCTCGGGGCTTGGAACGTGCTCGTCCTCGGCTCAGGGATCGAGGGGATCGACGCCGCGCTGGCGGGGGGGCTGGCGATCGCGACCGTCCTCCTCCTCCTCGTCGCCAAGCTCCTCGCCACGTCGTTCACCCTCGGTTCCGGCGCGTCGGGAGGGGTCTTCTCGCCCTCGCTGTTCATGGGGGCGATGCTCGGATCGGCCTACGGCGCCATGCTGCACGGCCTGTTCCCCGGGGTCGTCGCACAGCCCGGCGCCTACGCCCTGGTTGGCATGGCCGCGGTGTTCGCCGCGGCTGCCCAGGCACCGATCTCCAGCATCCTCATCGTGTTCGAGATGACCAACGACTTCCGGATCATGGTCCCGCTCATGTTGGCCTGTATCACCGCGACGGTCCTGTACAGCCGCCTGAAGCGGGATTCCGTCTACACCGCGAAGCTCCGCCGCCGGGGGGTCATGCTCGACGAGGGCCGAGAGGCGCACCTGCTCGAGACCATCGCGGTGTCCAGGGCGATCGATCGCGAGTACACCGGCCTGTCGTTGCCCGCGAGCGTGGACGAGGCGATGGCCCGCCTGGAGGCGGGAGCGGTGGACCCCCTCCTGATCGTGGAAGCGGATGGCAAGCTCGCGGGGGCCGTCTCCGGCGACGCACTCCGAGAAGCTGTCGCGGCGGGCGACGGAGACCTGGAGCACCTGATCCAGCGACAGCTACCGTGGGTGGGCCCCGAGGACACACTGGATAGCGGGTTGAGGAAGCTCGCCGTCCGTGACATTGAGGCGATCCCCGCCGTTGATGGCAGCGGCCACGTGCTGGGAGTCGTCACGCGGGCCGGGCTACTCCGCGAATACCGGAACGCCTTGGCGGAACGCGAACGAGGCTCCGGGCCGCCACCCGGCTGACGCAGGGAGTCCGCGCACGCGAAGCGACCGTTGAGGAGGAGCCGTTAGCGCGCTCGCGGCCAGGCCGGGGCGGCACTCAGTGGCAGCGTAGTCCAACCATGCAACAAGCGACGTTCCGGAAATGGCTTCCGAAAGTCACAAGACGGCCGTGGACCTGACCGGATTCGAACCGGTGACCTCTTGCCTGCCGAGCAAGCGCTCTACCAGCTGAGCTACAGGCCCTCGGGCGGGGATTCTACCAAGCGGGCGGGACGGGGGCCCTAGCCCGAGCTCGCGGCCCGGCCGTTCTCCCAGGGCACCAGGGGAGCGTCGCGCCACAGGCGCTCGAGCTCGTAGTAGTCCCGCTCCTCCTCGGCGAACACGTGGACCACCACGTCCACGTAGTCGAGCAGCACCCACCGGCCCTCCTGCTGGCCCTCCCGGCGCACAGGCTTCACACCGTGGCCCCGGAGCTCCTTCTCGACGTCCTCGACGATCGAGCGGACCTGGCGCTCGGTCGAGCCGCTGGCGATCACGAAGTAGTCGGTGATGACGATGAGGTCCCTGACGTCGAGCACGACTATGCGGGTGCCCTGCTTCTCCGCGGCCGCCAGGGCGGCGGCCACCGCGACGTCCCGGCTCTGGGCCGGTGCGTCCCTACCCGTCACGTCCTTCGTTCTCGATCGTCACGCCTCCAGGAAATCCATACCCACCAGGATCGTGATGTCCGCAAGGCCCGATCCCGGCTCCCCGAGGATAACCTCCCCGACGCCCAGTGCGGCGGCGACGCGCCCGGCGGCCTCCTCGAGCGCCGGGTCCCCCACCCGGATCTCCGTGGTCCGGTGGTCGAAGGACCGGGCGTTCTCCGAGGCCACCACGCGGAAGCCCTCCGGAACCAGGAGCCGGGCCACCTGCTCACCCACCCCCGGCGCGCCGTTCCCGTTCAGGACGAGCACGGGAACCGGCGGGGGCCGGCCGATCCCGAACGCCTCAGCCACGAAGCCGGGCATCGCCTCGAAGTCCGGACGGAGAAGCGCGCCGCCCGACTCCTCCGTGGGGACCTCGGTCACGGTCGCTCCCCGGGCGGCGGCCCACACCTCCGACGCGGCCGCGGGGTCGTCCGCGTGCACGGCCGGGCCCAGGACCGGGTCCTCCACCGAGAGCAGGGCCCGGAGCACGTCGGTCCACCGGGTCACGTGCTCGAAGGGCCGGGCGTCCTCCAGGTACGCCGCGACCTCGGCTCCCCCGACGTCCGTGGGCCCCGGCCCGATCGTCCGGCCGTCCACCTCGAGCGTGCCGGCCACGTCGAGGGTCACCCCGCCGGCGTCGTCCACGGCCTCGGCCAGGCCGTCCGGTTCCCACACGGCATGATGGCCGACCTCCGCCCCGAGGAGGTTGGACAGGGCCACCCGGAAGACGTCGCCGGGGAGCCGGGCCGCCGCGCCGGCCGTGTCGCTCCCCAGGCCCGGGATCTCGATCGCCGTGCTGCCCGGGAGGATGGCCACGGCGGGCTCGAGGTCGCCCCCCGCCCCGACCACGGCGACGAAGGGCTGGGGCTCGACCAGCACGGCCACCGCGAGCAGCCGGGAGGGGGCCGGCCCGGCGGGGCCGCCCGCCTCCTCCCCGCCCCCGCCTCGGAGGACGAACCACCAGCCGGCCGCGGCACCTCCCAGCATCACGACCACGAAGAGGGCCAGCGACAGGCGCCCCCGACCGCGCCGGCCGGCCCGGTGTCCGGCCCGTCCCGCCCCGGTGGCCGGGGTCCTGGTCGGCGGTCGTGCCACGCTCACCGGTACAGCCCCGCCTTCTCGATGTAGGTCTGGACGCCCTCCGGCACCAGGTAGCGGATCGGCCGGCCGTCGCCCACCCGGGCCCGGATGTCGGTGGACGAGATGGCCAGCGCCGGGACGTCCATGAGCTCGACGTTGGGGTGCTCGGTCGGAGCCCCCCGCTCGAACAGGGCCAGGTCGTAGCCTGGCCGGGTGGCCGCGATGAAGTGGGCCAGCGAGAGGACCTCCTCCTGGTCCTTCCAGTGGAAGATCTCCAGCATCGCGTCGGCGCCGGTGATGAAGTACAGGTCCACGTCCTCCCCGTGCTGGCGCTGGAGGTCGCGCAGGGTGTCCACCGTGTACGTGGGCCCCTCGCGCTCGATCTCGAGGCGCGAGACGAAGAAGCGCGGGTTGCTGGAGGTCGCCACGACCACCATCAGGTACCGGTCCTCCGCGTCGGAGACGTCACGGTCCCCCTTCATCCACGGACGGCCCGTGGGGACGAAGACCACCTCGTCGAGCTCGAACTGCCACAGGGCCTCCTCGGCCGTGACCAGGTGCCCGTGGTGGATGGGGTCGAAGGTGCCTCCCATCACCCCGAGCCGCTTGCGCGCCATCGACCGATTCTATGGCCGGGTCGGGTCCCTCCCGGGGATTTCGGGGGCCGGCGCCGCGGAGGGCCCGGAGCCCGGCCGGGTGCGCTCCACGAACGACCGGAGCTCGGCCAGGTGCTCGCGGTGGTGGTGGGGCCCGGACTCGTCGAACCACTCCACCGCCTCGTCGTCCACCTCATCAAGCGCCGCCCACTCCTGGAGCATCCGGTTCCGGCTGGCCACCCACTCGGAGCGCACCGCGGAGAGGTCCACGTCCTTCATGGCCTCGTGGAACCGAGCGTTCATCTCGTCCACTTCCCCGTGCCAGCCCTCGTAAGTACCCATACGCATCCGCTCCATCTGCTGGACCGCCTCGGCCATCCAGCACCCCAGGTGGGCAAGGAGGTCCTTCACGGACCGGTCGTCGGCGTCCCCGGGCTCCAGCATCTCCTCCCAAGAGAGCCGCCCCAGCACCTCGTGGAACTCGTCCCAGGCGGCCTCCTCCTGTCGGGCCAGCACCCTCCTGCGGTCATCCCCCATCGCCGACCTCCTCCCCCGGGAAGAACTCGAACGCCCGGTCCCCGATCGTCACATCGTCGCCCCGCCGGGCTCCCTCCTCGGCCAGCCTCCGCTCCACGCCCTCCCTGGCCAGCCGGCGCTGGAGCCGCCGGATCTCGCCCGGGTCGTCGAAGTCGGTCTCGGCCACCCACCGCTCCACCACGCGTCCCCGGACCCGGAAGCCGCCGCCCTCACGGCTCACCGTGAACGGGTCCCGGCCCGGCCGGAGGACCACGTAGGGCGTCCGCTCGGGCTCGGCCGCGGCCGCCTCCCCGGCCAGGTCGCCGAGCCGGACGCCCAGCCGCTCGACACCCTCGCCGGACACGCCAGACACCTCCAGGACCTCGCCGGCCAGGGCACCGGCCCGTCGGGCCCGCTCGGCCTCGTCGAGGAGGTCCACCTTGGTGGCGGCGATCACGGAGGGACGTTCGGCCATCGAGGGATCGTATGCGGCCAGCTCGGCCCGGACCGTGGCCAGGTCGGCGGACGGGTCCTCGCCGGCCAGGTCGACGACCATGGCCAGGGCCCGGCACCTGGACACGTGGCGGAGGAAGCGGTGGCCGAGCCCCCGCCCCTCGTGCGCGCCCTCGATCAGCCCGGGTACGTCGGCCAGGACGAACCGCTGGCCTTCCCCCTCGGGGTCGCCGGCCACGCCGAGGTTCGGGGTGAGCGTGGTGAACGGGTAGGCGGCCACCTTCGGCCGGGCCGCCGTGAGCGCCGCCAGGAGCGTCGACTTCCCGGCGTTGGGCAGGCCGACCAGCCCGACGTCGGCCACCACGCGGAGCTCGAGCTCGAGGCGGTGCTCCTCGCCGGGCTCGCCTCGCTCGGCCGTCCTCGGCGCCCGGTTCCGGGACCCGGCCCGGGCGGCGTTCCCCCGCCCCCCCCGACCTCCCCGGGCCACCACGACCCTCGATCCCTCCCCGACCAGGTCGGCCACGAGCCCCCTCTCGTCGCGCACGATGGTGCCGTCGGGGACCGGGACCACCAGGTCGCCGCCCCGGGCCCCGTCGCGGTCCTTCCCCTGCCCGTTGGCGCCGTCCTCCCCCCGGCGGTGGGGGTGGTCCCTGAGGTCGCGGAGGTCCCGGATGCCGGTGGACACCTCCAGGACCACGGACCCGCCGTCCCCCCCGCTGCCGCCGTCGGGCCGCCCCCTGGGCTCGTAGGGCTGACGGAGGAAGGAGGCCGAGCCGTCGCCCCCCCGGCCGGCCCGGGCCAAGACCGTCGCCTCGTCCACGAAGTCCATGCCGTGGTCGAAGATAGCGTTCCCGGTGGATGATGGACGCGATGGAGGAGCAGACGGGACCGCACGGGGAGCAGCCGGCCGGGCCCGCCGAGGGGGCCGAGCCGCAACGGGACGACCGGGTCACCGTCTGGGCGGTGCCTCTGGGCACGGCCCGGACCCGCACCCAGGGCGACAGGGGGGAGCTCTTCCTTGACCCCGGGGCGCTCCGGTTCCGGGCCGAGCGCCCCGACCGGAGCCTGCGAATCCCGCTGGAGGAGGTCCGACGGGTCAAGGTCGTGCTCGGGTCCCCGGTCATGCTGGTCCGCTACGCCGGAGAGGGCCGCCGGGGCCTGACCGCCTTCTACTTCGCGAAGCCCCCTCCCCTGGCCCCCAGAAGGGGGGAGCCGGAGCCCCCAGACACGACGGTGGCCCCGCCGGCCCCCTTCTCCGGGCGGGGCGCGGTCCCGTCGCGGCGGAAGGTCCGCTCCAGCAGCATCGCCTCGCTGATCGGGTGGAACCGCATCAAGAAGGGCGAGATCAGACGGTGGGCCAGGCGGATCCGGACGGCCGCAGCGCGGGCCCGCCGGGGAGCCTGAGGGGGGACGCCGGGAAAGGGCGGGAGGCCGGCTACTCGGCGGCCGGCTCGATGGAGGCGTAGCGGCGACCCCGGGACGTGGAGAACGTCACCCTGCCCGGGACCAGGGCGAACAGGGTGTCGTCCCCGCCCCGCTGGACGTTGGTGCCGGGGTGGATCCGGGTGCCGCGCTGGCGCACGATGATCGCGCCGGCGCTCACGTTCTCGCCGCCGAAGGCCTTCACGCCGAGCCGCTTGGACTCGGAGTCACGGCCGTTCCTGGAGGAGCCTCCGCCCTTCTTGTGTGCCATGGCCCACCGAGGTTAGCAGACGTCGGGAGCCCTACTCGGCCTTCTCCTCCGCCCCGGCCGGCTTCTCGGCCTTCGCCCCCTTGGCCGGGGCCTCCGCGCCCTCTGCCTTCTCGGCCTTCGGGGCCTTGGCGAGCGCGGCCTTCTTCTGGGCCGGCCGCTCGGCGATCTCCTTGATCTCGACGAGCGTCATCATCTGGCGGTGCCCCTGGCGCCGGGCGTAGCCGGACTTGGGGCGGTACTTGAACACCTTGACCTTGTCGCCCTTCCTCTCGCCCAGGAGCTCGGCGGTCACGGCGCTCCGGGAGGCGTCCTTCCCGAACCGCGTGGTCCCGTCGTCGTCCACCACCAGGATGGGGTCGAAGGTGACGGTGTCGCCGGGGCCGCCGCCGTGCATCAGCTCGACCTCGATCACGTCCCCGGCCTTGACCTTGTGCTGCTTGCCACCCGCTCTGATCACGGCGTACATCGTTCGTTCCTCCGTTCGGGTCGCCCGTTCGCCTCGGGTCGGATCACGCCTCGAGGGTCAACAGTATCCCGCGGCCCCCGCAGGTCGGGCAGGTCTCCGAGAACGACTCCACCAGCCCGGCCGACACCCGCTTGCGGGTCACCTCCAGCAGGCCGAGCGGGGTGATGTCGAACACCTGGGACCGGGTCTTGTCCTGGGCCATGGCCTCCTTGAGGGCCCCCACGACCTTGTCGCGGTTCTTCTCGAGGAGCATGTCGATGAAGTCGATGATGATGATCCCGCCGATGTCGCGGAGCCGGAGCTGCCTGGCGATCTCCTCCGCGGCCTCGACGTTGGTCTTCACCACCGTCTCCTCGAGGTTCGTCTTGCCGACGTGCTTGCCGGTGTTCACGTCGATCACCGTCATGGCCTCGACGCGCTCGATGATGATGTAGCCCCCCGACGGGAGCCACACCTTGCGGTCCAGGGCCTTGTGGATCTGCTCGGTGGCGTGGAGCTCCTCGAACAGCGTCAGCGGGCCGCCGTGCAGTCGCACCTTCTCCACCAGGTCCGGAGCCACCTCCCGCAGGTATCCGCCGATCCGCTCGAACACCCTCTCCGAGTCGGTGACGATCTCCTTGAACTCGCCGCCGGTGAACAGGTCGCGGACGACCCGGACGGTGAGCTCGGGCTCCTCGTAGAGCACGCGGGGTGGCTTCCCCTTCTTCGCGCTCTTCTCGATCGCCGCCCACTCCTCGACCAGGCGCTGGACGTCGGCGGCCAGGTCCTCCTCGCTGGCCCCGTCGGCGGCGGTCCGCACGATCACGCCGTGCTGCTCGGGCCGGACCTTCTTCACCGCGGCCCGCAGGCGGCGGCGCTCGTCGTCGGGGAGGCGTCGGCTGATCCCGAACACCTGGGCGTTGGGGACGACGACCAGGTACCGGCCGGGCAGGCTGACCTGCGCGGTGAGCCGGGCGCCCTTCCCGCCGATGGGGTCCTTGGTGACCTGGACGACCACGCCCTGGCCTGGCTTGAGGACGCGCTCGATCCGCCGCTCCCCGCCCTCGAGGTCCTGGGCGTCGTAGTTCACCTCACCGGCGTACAGGACGGCGTTGCGGCCCCTGCCGATGTCCACGAACGCGGCCTCCATGCCGGGCAGGACGTTCTGGACCCGCCCCAGGTAGATGTTGCCGACCATGGAGTGGGCCCCCGAGCGGGTGATGTAGTGCTCGACCAGGACGCGGTCCTCCATCACGGCGATCTGGTCGCGGTCCCCGCGCTCGGTGATGAGCATCACCTTGTCCTCGGAGCGCCTGATCACGGGGGTGGGCTCGCGGCGGCGGCGGACCCCCCGGGCCGCCCGGGTCCGGGTCGGGCCGGACTCGTCCTCCTTGCGCGTGCGCCGGCGCCTGGTCCTGGTGGGGCCGGTGTCCTCCGCGGCCTCGGCCTTCTCGGCCTTCCCTGCCTTCCCGGCCTCGCGGGGCTTCGCCGGACGGCGCCCCCTGGTGGCCCGGGCCGGCTTCTCCGCGGCCTCTTCGCCCGCCCCGGCTTCCCCGGCCCCGGCCTCCTCGGGCTTCTCCGCCCTGGGCCGGCGGGCTCGCGGCTTCCTGGCGGGCGCCGGCTCCGCCTGCGCCTCACCCTCGGACCCCTCCGGGGCCTCGGCCTTCCGGGCGGGCCTCCGGGCGGGGGCCCGCTTCCGGACGGGCGCCGCCTTCAGGGGCTCGGGCTCGCCCTCCGCAGTCTCCTCCGGGGCCGGGCGGGTCGCCCCCGACCCCTTCCGACGCCTCCGCCGGCGCTTCGCGGCCCCCGTGCGGGCGGGCTCCACCGCCGCCTGGGGCTCCGCGGGGCCCTCGCCATCGGCGACCTCGGTCGCGGCCTCCCGGGCGGAGCCCGCGTCCGCGCCGTCGCCCGGACCCGAGCCGCTCCGCCGCCGGCCGCCCCGGCGG
>JACQTL010000406.1 GCA_016210805.1 Actinomycetota bacterium
CTCACGTGGAGGTGCGCCTGGAAGCCGGGAGGGGCGAGCTCCGGTTCTCCGTCGCCGACGACGGCGACGGCTTCGATCCGGCCGGCGTCACCCGGGGCAGCGGCCTGCAGGGCATGGCCGACCGTCTCTCGGCCCTGGCCGGGGAGGTCGGGGTCGTGTCCGCCCCCGGCCGGGGGACGACCGTCAGGGGACGCCTGCCCGTCCCGTCCCCGGTGTCCGGCTAGCTCAGCTGTAGACGTACCGGCACGCGCCTCCCCACAGCGGGATGCTGCACGTCACCTCCTTGGCGCGGACCTCCCCGTCCAGGTGGAACCACATGGTGCTCGCGGTCCACGAGTGGACGTGGGCACGGTGGGTCACGCCGTCGGACGTCTGCGCGCCCCCGAACCTGATCCAGAACGGCGGGGTCCGGCCGCTCAGGATCCGGCCCGACCCGTAGCACGTCAGGCGCATCCCCAGGTACGAGCTGGAGTACGTGCAGGGCGCCGTGTGCGAGGCGGCCGCGGACCGCAGCCCCACGGTGGAGAACGCAAACGCCGCAACGACGGCGAGCGTGACGACGAGGCGGAGCGACCTCCGCATCGGGACCTCCCCCCTCCCGCAAGCGCGGGTCTTCCGACACGAGGGGGAGTCGACGGGGGCAAGCTAGCACCCGCCAGTGACACCCTGGATCGCGGGGTGCCTCCAGGGGAAGGTCCGTCAGTTCATAGGCATGTCGGGCACGGGATGCCGGATCCCCCACGATGAGGGATCCGGTCTTCCATTCTCTGCAGATCACCCGGCCGTCAGAGAGCAGGCAGATCCCCAGGGGCTGGCCGCCGGTCTGGGCGCGATGCGTGATGCGGAAGCTTGTGGTGTCGATGGCCACAACATCATGGCTAAATGGGCGGGCGATCGCGCAGAGGTGTTCGTCGCGGCCTATGGAGAAGTCTCCGATGAGCCAGTGGTGGATGCCGACGCTGGGCTGAACCTCGAGCCACTCCAGGAGTCGCCACGTCGACGGATCGTATCGGGCGATGGTGTCGTAGTCCGACATCCAGATCTCCGCCCGTGAAGAGAGGAAGCTGACTTTCCCCTGGCCGTGCCCCCGGTCCCCCGGCAACGGGACGCGTCCGATCGGGTCTTGCGAGTCGAGGTCCCAAAGCAGCGGTCTCGGGTCCGCAACGTCATGATGGAACGTGACCAGGACCTGACTCAACCTCGGGATGTCGAACGCGTCGACGGGCGAGTGCTCCAGGCTGGGGAGGCCCCTTTGGAGGGGCTGCGTACTGACGGTGGGTCCTCCCGGATCGATCGCGAAGAGGACGTGCTCCTCACCCCTCCCCTTCGGAGCCTTGAGCCACGAGACATGCGTGCGGGCTACGCGGGACCACGCTCCCGGATTGCCCTCGAAGTGCCCCTCCTCGAAGGGCCGCACCGTCAGCCGCGCCACAGGCCGGTCGGGGGTCCGGAAGGGGTGGACGCTCAATCGGAGGGTTCGATCGTCCAGAGCTCGCCGGAGAAGGAACACATCCCCGGCGTCACCTGAGGCGTCGACCTCTTGGGCAAGGTTCCACGGAAGCCGCAGGACCTCAAGGGAATGCGTGTCGACGATCCAGAAGGCTCCCTCGCTGAAGCCGTACGGTTCCACGATCAATCGCTCGTCGGCCGAGAGCCGGAGCGGCGACAAGTTGTCTACCCAGAGAGGATGCCGGCGACGTCGTCGTCGGACAGGCGGCGGAACTTCCGGCGGCCCTTGCGGTTGCGGTCGAGCACCGCGGCCTCGATCTGGTCGGGCTGGACCTCGATACCCTCCACCGACGACAGGGCGCCGACGGCGAGCTTCACGGACGACTCGAGGTCGGCGCCCTCCGCGTACTTATCCCTGAGCTCCTGGGTGAGCTCCTCGGCTCGCCCCCCGATCCCGACGAAGCCCCGCTCGTCGGTGACGCTCCCGTCGAACAGCACGTGGTAGAGCTCGTTCGGGTGCTCCGACGGGGTCTCTCCGACCTGCCCCACCAGGATCTCCACCTCGTACGGCTTCATCTGCTGGGTGAAGATCGTGGACAGGGCCTGCGAGTAAGCGTTGGCCAGGGTCCGGGCGTTCACGTCCTCCCGGCCGTAGGAGTACCCCCGGAGGTCGGCGAGACGGACGCCCGCGATGCGCATCTCCTCGAACTCGCTGTACTTGCCGACCCCGGCGAACGCCACGCGGTCGTAGATCTCCGAGATCTTGTGGAGGGTGGCGCTGGGGTTCTCGGCCAGGAACAGGATCCCGTCCGTGTACTCGAGGGCCACCACGGACTTGCCCCGGGCGATGCCCTTGCGGGCGTAGTCGGAGCGATCCTTCATGAGCTGCTCGGGCGGCACGTAGGGCGTGAAGGCCATCAGGCCGACCCCTCGGCGAGCTGCTCGTAGGCCGCGCGGACCTCGTCCTCGGCGACCTCCTCGACCCCGTCGGCCGTGACGGTGGTCACCAGCGGGTACACGCCCAGCCGGGGGTTGGGGCCGCCGGTCCCCACGTCCTCCTCCGACGCGTCGATCAGCGACTCGACGGCCACCCCGACGGCCTCCTCGCGAGGCAGGCCGGGGCGCCACCGCTTCTTGAGCGTGGACCGGGCCGCCCGGCCCCCCGACCCCGTGGCGTGGTAGTCCTCCTCTTCCCAGCGGCCCCCGGTCACGTCGTACCGGTACAGGCGGCCCCGGGACCGCCGCTCGTCGTAGCCGCCGAACAGCGGCACGACGACGAGCCCCTGGAGGGCCATCGGGAAGTTCTGGCGGATCATCTGGGCCAGGCGGTTCGCCTTGCCCACCAGCGAGAGCCGGTCTCCGATCACCTTCTCGTAGTGCTCGAGCTCCATCTGGAAGAGCTTCACGATCTCGACGGCCTGTCCGGCCGCCCCGGCGATCGCGATGCAGGAGAGGTCGTCCGCGGGGAAGACCTTGTCCATCCGCTCGTCCGCGATCGAGAACCCCTCGACGGCCCGGCGATCGCCGGCCATCACGATGCCGCTGTCGATCGTCATCCCCAGCACGGTCGTGCCGTGAGCCGCGGCCGGGGGCACCGCCGCGCCGCCCCCGACGGTAGGCGCGGGTGCGGCGTCGGGCCTGGCGGCGCGGAGGAGGTCGGAGAAGGACGGGTTCGCCCCGATCGGGCCGAACCCGTCACCCGGCGAGCCGGGCTTCATTCGCCGCCCTTCTGCACGTAGGACTTGATGAACTCCTCGGCGTTCTCCTCGAGCACCGAGTCGATCTCGTCGAGGATCTCGTCCATCTCCTCCTTGAGCTTCTCGCCCTTGGTGGTGGCCTCGACCTGTCCGGCGTCGCCCTCGCCGCCGTCCTTGCGCTGGGTCCGCTTCTGCTCCTGCTCCTGAGGCACGCGCTCGACTCCTTCCGGTACCGCCGAGTGGCCATTCTACCGGCGCCCGGCGACGTTCCCGAGGATCAGGGGGCGGGCGTGAAGCTGGCGGTGACGACCTTGTCGCCGTCCATCACGACCGTGCAGGTGGGATCGAGCCCCACGGAGGCGCAGTCACCCCCCCATCCCGCGAACTCGTTGCCGCTCCGTGGGCGGGCCCGGAGGATGACCGTGGCGCCGTCCCCGTATGTCTCCTCGCAGTCCCGCCCGCACGAGATGCCGCTCGGCTGGCTCCGGACCTTCCCACGGCCGCTGCGCTCCACCGTCAGCAGGTGGGACTCCCCGTTGGGGACGTCGTTGATCGTGGTGTCCTCGGAGGCCTCGTTCGGCGAGGTGGGGTCGTCCTCTGCGGCGGCGACCTCGGCGGTGTTCGTGACCACGCCGGGTGCCACGGCCTCGACGATGATCCTGATCCGGGCCCTGTTCCCCACCCGGAGCGTCCCCAGCTCGCAGGTCACCACGCCGGCGACGTGCTCGCAGGCGCCCTGGGAGACCACCGCCGACGAGAACGACACCTCCGGGGGCAGCGTGTCGACCACCACGACGTCGGTGGCTTC
This sequence comes from Actinomycetota bacterium, assembly GCA_016210805.1. Lineage (GTDB taxonomy): Bacteria > Actinomycetota > UBA4738 > UBA4738 > JACQTL01. The sequence goes on from JACQTL010000406.1 coordinate 3,955, forward strand.
CCCCGGCCCCAGGTTCGTGACCTGGAGCCCGTACGCGAACATCTCCCCGACCGCCACCGGGTCGGTGCCGTCCCCCTTGATGAGCGCGAGGTCGGCCTCCGACCGCTCGAACTCGAACGCCCCGACGTCGCACGTCGCGGTGGAGTCCCCGTCGCCGTCGATCGGACGGTCCACGCCGCGCTGGTCGGTGGCCGGGCACCCCGTGTTGGTGCCCCCGTCGATGGCCGGAGACCCGTCCAGCAGGGCGTGGGTCATGGTCGGCCCGCCGTTGTCGGCCAGTCCCCCCAGCATGGGGTCGATGTGCTTGTCGGTTCCGCCGGAGAAGCAGGACGTGTCGGAGTCCAGGTTGGAGCCGTCGGACGTGAGGGCGGCGTTGCAGTCCGCCCCGGCCGCCTGGTTGGCCACGATCGTGTTCTTCGCCGTGGGGGCCGGGCTCGAGTCGTGGTGGACCCCCGACCCCCCGCTCCCCTGGTTGTCGGTGATCGTGAGGTTGGTGAGGCTGCCCCCGTTGTCGGTCCACAGCCCACCGCCGTTCCCCCCGGCCACGTTGTCGCTCACGGTGGAGTTGAGGAGCACGAACCCGTTGTTGATGCCCCTGTTGGCGATGCCGCCACCGTCACCCCCGGCGGAGTTGCCGCTGACGGTCGACTCGGTGAGCGTGAGCGTGTAGCCGTTCTGGATCCCCCCACCGTCGGCCAGTGCCGAGTCGTTGCCGCTCAGCGTGGTCCGGAGCACCGTGACGGTGCCGATGGCGTTATAGATGCCCCCTCCCCCGTTCGCGGCCGAATTGCCGGTCACCTCGCATCCGTCCAGGCTGACCGTGGACGCCGTGGTGCCGGAGTTCACGACCCCGCCCCCGACCCCCAGGGTGGACCCGCCGGTCACCACGCAGTCCGAGATGGAGAGCTTCCCGAAGTTGAGGATCACGGCTCCGTCTGCCGCCGGGTTCCCGTCCCGGAGGGTCACCCCCGAGACCACCGCCTCGACGCCGGCCATCACGTGCAGGACCCGGTCGCCCAGGCGCGCCCCGCCGCGCGCGTC
>JACQTL010000410.1 GCA_016210805.1 Actinomycetota bacterium
ACGGCCTAGCACTTACGCACCGACCATTTCCACTATTCAGGACCGTGGCTATGTCGAGCGGGTTGACAAGCGGCTGAAGGCCACGGAGATCGGCACGATAGTCAACGACCTGCTGGTCAAGCACTTCCCCGAGATCGTGGACGTGGGCTTCACCGCCCGGATGGAGGACGAGCTCGACGACATCGCTGAGGGGAAGCTCCGGTGGGTGGAGGTCCTGGACGGGTTCTACGGCCCCTTCGAGCGGCTCCTCGAGAAGAAGGAGGGCGAGATCGAGCGCCCCGAGGAGGAGCTCGACGAGCTCTGCCCGAAGTGCCCGGAGGAGGGCCGGGAGCCCGGCCGGCTCGTGATCAAGCTGGGCCGCCGGGGCAAGTTCGTGGGATGCAGGAACTGGCCGGAGTGCGACTACACCCGCGACGTGGACGGCCAGGCGAGGCCCGAGCCCGAGGTCCTCGACGAGATGTGCCCCGAGTGCGGCCGCCCGCTGACGCGCCGCCACGGCCGGTACGGGCCCTTCGTGGGCTGTTCCGGCTACCCGGAGTGCCGCTACATCAAGAAGGAGCAGAAGAGCACCGGGGTCGCCTGCCCGAAGTGCGGCGAGGGCGAGCTCCTGGTCCGCCGGTCCCGCAAGGGGAAGGTGTTCTATGGGTGCAGCCGCTACCCTTCTTGCGATTTCACGGTGTGGCAGCGCCCGCTACCCGAGCCCTGTAGGAGCTGCGGGTCGCTGGTGACCGCCCAGGGGCGAGGCAAGGGCAAGTGCACGAGCTGCGGGACGGTCGTCGAGATCGAGGAGCCCGCCGCGCAGGGCGCGGGCGGCTGAGCGCGGCCGATCCCGAGGGGGAGGGGCGGACGTGGTAGCTGGGGCCGACGAGGTCGCGGCGCTCCGCGGGACCCGGCCGGCCACGCTCAAGGACCTCCTCACCCACCCGCAGTTCTCCCGGATCCTCGCCGCGATGACCGTGTCGTCGCTGGGCGACTGGGTGGGGTTCGTGGCCGTGGCGTCCCTGGTGGCCCGGATCGGCGGCTCGGCCGCATCGGCCTCCTACGCGGTGGCCGGGCTGATGCTGGCCAGGATGCTCCCCTCGGTGCTGTTCGGTCCCCTGGCCGGGGTGCTGGCCGACCGGGTCGACCGCAAGAAGCTCATGATCGTGTCCGACCTCTCCCGGGGGGCGATGTACTCGGCCATGCCGTTCCTCGGCGAGCTCTGGGCCATCTTCGTCCTGTCGTTCGTGATCGAGTGCTTCTCGCTCCTGTGGAGCCCGGCCCGCGACGCGATGGTCCCCAACCTCGTGCCCCGCCGGCAGCTCACGAACGCGAACTCCACCGTGCTGCTCACCACGTACGGGACGCTGCCCCTGGGGGGAATCATGTTCACCCTCCTGGCCGGGCTCGGGGCCACGATCGGGATCGACTACCTCGACAGCAACCCCGAGGCTCTGGCCCTGTGGGTCGACGCCGGGACCTTCGTGTTCTCGGCCGCGATGGTGAGCCGTCTCTCCGTGCGGTTCACGGTGCCTCGCACCGCCAAGCGCTTCGACCCCTCGCAGGCGGGGAGGGACGTGCTCGAGGGGATCCGGTTCCTGCGGGGCCACTCGCTGACCCGGGCCATCACGCTGTCGATCGTGTTCGCGTTCACCGGGGTGGGCGCGGTGATCGCGCTGGGCCCCGTCTTCGCCCGGCAGACGGTTGGGGCCGGGCCCGGCGGCTGGGGGATCCTGGTCACCGCGCTGGGCATCGGCATGGGCGCGGGCATGGCCGTCCTGGGCTGGGTGGCCCGCATCGTCGAGCGCGAGCTGATCTTCCCCCTGGCGATGCTATCCGCCGCCGCCTCGCTGTTCCTCCTGGCCGCGATGCCGTCGATCCAGCTCGCCGCGGCGCTCACGATCCTCGCGGGGCTGTTCGTGGGGATGACCTGGGTGACCGGCTACACCCTCCTCCAGGAGAACGTGGCGGACGAGTTCCGAGGCCGGACCTTCGCCTCGCTGACGGTGATGGCCCGGCTGGGACTCTTCTCGTCGCTGGCCATCTTCCCCGTGCTGGCCGGCCTGATCGGCGAGCACGAGGCTTTCATCGGAGCCCACCGGATCGACCTCTCCGGTCCCCGGGTGGCCCTGTGGCTGGCCGGGATCGTCGTGGTGTTCGGGGGCGCCTCGGCCCGCCGGGGGCTCCGGCGCCACCGGACCTCCCGCCCGTTCCCCCTGTCCCTCCGGCCCCGGCTGAGCAAGGCCCCCCGGCGCGGCGTCTTCATCGCGTTCGAGGGGGTGGAGGGGTCCGGGAAGGGGACCCAGATCCGGCTGGCCCGGGAGTTCCTGGAGTCCGAGGGGTTCGAGGTCCTGGTGACCAGGGAGCCGGGCGGGACCGACCTGGGGGAGCGGCTCCGGGACGTGCTCCTGGCGCACGAGACGGGCCCGATCGACGCCCGGACGGAGGCCCTGCTGTTCGCCGCGTCCCGGGCCCAGCACGTGATCTCGGTCATCCGGCCGGCCCTGGAGGAGGGCAAGATCGTGCTCTGCGACAGGTACGTGGACTCCTCGATCGCCTACCAGGGCTTCGCCCGGGGGCTCGGGGAGCAGGACATCCTGACCCTGAACGCGTGGGCCACCCAGGGC
>JACQTL010000405.1 GCA_016210805.1 Actinomycetota bacterium
CGGCCTCGTCCCCGGCGTCCTACGATCAACCGTGTCGACGTCCTCCACCCCTTCCACCTCTTCCACGTCGCTCCGGGCCCTGCTGGCCGGGTTCCCCCGCCCGAGCGGGCCGGGCCGCCCGGGCGACCCCGGCCTCTACGGGCCCGGATCGGCCGTGTGGAGGATCAACCGGGAGCTCGTGCTGGCGGCGGGGGGCGGGCGGGCCCTCCTCTTGCAGCTCGCCCACCCCTCCGTGGCGGCCGGGGTGGCCGACCACAGCGACTTCCGGGCCGACCCCTACGGCCGCCTGTGGCGGACCCTCCAACCGATGCTCGAGATCTCGTTCGGCGACGCCGCCCAGGCCCGGGGGGCCGCGGAGGCCGTGAACGCCGTGCACCGCCGGGTCCGGGGGGTCCGTCCCGACGGCACGCCCTACGACGCCCTCGACCCCGAGCTCCTGGCCTGGGTCCACGCCACGATCGTGGACAGCGCGCTGGTCTCTTACGAGCGGCTCGTCGGCCCCCTGCCCCGGGCTCTGAAGGAGCGCTACCACGAGGAGATGAAACGGCACGCCCTGGCTCTGGAGACTCCGGCTCGGGCGCTCCCCCGGGACCTGGACGCCTTCGAGGCCTACGTGCGCCGCACCGTGGCCTCCCTGGAGGTCACCGAGCAGGCCCGGTCCCTGGCCCGCCAGGTCCTCCATCCGCCCGCTCCGCTCGCCCTCCGGCCGGTCGGCGCCCTGCTCCGGGCGATGACCGCCGAGCTGCTTCCCCCGCCCCTGCGCCGGGGGTTCGGCCTCCCGCTCCCCCCGGCCGCCCGGTGGCTGGTCCTGGGAGCCTCCGCCGCGGCGAGGGGCATCGTCCCCATCCTCCCCGACCCCCTCCGCCGATGGCCCCACGCCACGGCCGCCGAGCGCAGGATGGCCCGGGGACCGGCCTCGGGCTGAACCGAACCCCGCCGGGGGGCGAAGTACCCCGGGAGCCACGGCTCGCAGGGGAATCCTCGAGGCGAGCGAAGTGTTGAGATTGGCTGGAGAGTGGCGCGGTGGGTCCTTCCCAGGGAAGGGGTCGCCGTGCTAGGATGCGAACGGGTGGCCGCTAGTGGCCCCCAGTTTAGTGTGCCCGCCTCCCGCAGGCGCCTTCCGGGGTCCCAGAAGACCGCGAAACGGACGAACCTGCGCGTGAGCGGATACGGGGAGGGAATGAAGACCGAAGATGGCTGAACCCGCTCGCCCCCTGGGCATCGACGACGCCGACGACCTCCGGCTGTACCTGGAGGCCGCGGCCAGGGAGCCTCTCCTCACCAAGGAGGAGGAGGTCGAGCTCGCCATGACCATCGAGCACGGCAAGGAGGCCGAGGAGAAGCTCGGCTCCGGCCGGCTCCGGGCCGACGCCAGCATCCGCAAGGCCCGGGAGGCCGTGCGCAGGGCCGAGGCCGCGCGGCAGCGCTTCATCATGGCCAACCTCCGGCTGGTCGTGTCCGTGGCCCGCAAGTACCAGGGCCAGGGCCTGCCCCTGCTCGACCTCATCCAGGAGGGGAACATCGGGCTGATGCGCGCCGTCGAGCTGTTCGACTGGCGACGCGGCTTCAAGTTCTCGACCTACGCGACCTGGTGGATCCGCCAGGGGATCACCCGGGCCATCGCCGACCGGTCGCGCTCGATCCGGCTGCCGGTGCACATCCACGACCGGCTCCGGAAGCTGAACCGCTCCCGGTTCCAGTTCGCCCAGACGATCGGGCGCGAGCCGACCCGCGAGGAGCTGGCCAGGGCCCTGGACACGACGGTCCACGAGATCGACGACCTGATGGAGATGGGCCGGCGCGAGCCGGTCTCCCTCCAGGCGCCGGTCGGCGAGGAGACCGAGCTCGGCGACCTGATCGAGGAGGTCGACTCGGAGAGCCAGTTCAACGAGGTCGAGGACGCGCTGCTCCGCGAGGAGATCGGCGCCGCCGTGGACCGGGTCCTCGACGAGCGCGAGCGCCACGTCGTGGCCCTGCGCTACGGCCTCGAGAACGGGCAGCCGATGAGCCTGCGCGAGACCGGCAAGGTCCTCGGGCTCTCCGGGGAGCGCGTGCGCCTGATCGAGCGCGAGGCGCTCCGCAAGCTCCGGGACTCCGAGATCATCGCCGCGGCCGCGGCCCACTGAGGCGCGTCGGCGGACCGGACAAGAAGGCGGTGGGGCCGGGGAGCGATCCCCGGCCCCTTCCCTTGGGAACTAGGTCCCGGTCCGGGCCGGGCGGTCGGCGTCGGCGACGGCCTCCCGGGCGAGGTCGCGCTCGATGGCCCGGTGGGTGACCGGGGAGGAGAGCACGATCGAGGTGGTGGTCTCCCCGTACGGCATGAGCCGGTCGATCAGGGACTCGAGGTGGGCGACGTCGCGGACCGCCGCCTGGAGGACGTAGGACTCCGTGCCGGTTATCCGGTGGCATTCCAGGACCTCAGGGAGTCGTCCGGCGAACTCGCCGAGGTCGGCGCACTTGCCCTCGCCGCACCGGATCCGCACGAAGGCCTTGAGCGGGAGGCCGAGCCGGGCGTGGTCGACCTCCAGGCGGTACCCGGAGATCACCCCCGCCTCCTCCAGGCGGCGGACCCGGTCGGCCACGGCCGGAGCGGTGAGGCCGACCCGCCGGGCGAGCTCCGTGAAGGACATCCTGGCGCTCTCCTGGAGCTCCTCCAGGATCCGCCACGACACCTCGTCGAGCTGGACCTTCGTTTCCAAAGCGACCGCCTCCCTGAGCTTTCGTGTCGATCATTCTACCGCCGGA
>JACQTL010000397.1 GCA_016210805.1 Actinomycetota bacterium
GCCGAGCCCGCCCCCGCCGAGCCCGCGGCGGCTGAGGAGTCCGCGCCGGCCGCGGGGTCCGCGCCGGAGCTCCCCGCCGAGCCCGCCCCCGACGAGGCCGCCCCCCAGGAGCCGGCTCCGGCCGAGCCCGAGACGGCGGCGCAGGGGGGTACGGAAGGGGGCCCCGGCACGGAGGAGGATCTGGCGGGGGCCGAGCCCTCGTCCCGAGGGGGGTCCGAGTAGCCCGGCGCCGGCCGGCGCCGGCCCAGCCCCGCCCCGGGCGGTTGGCCCCGGGCGAGGAGGCGGAAGACAATGACCAGAGGGATGACGATGAGCGAGAACCGACCCCACATCACCGCGGCCCAGGTGAAGGTCCTCCGGGAGGCCACCGGCGCCGGCATGATGGACTGCAAGCGGGCCCTGGAGGAGGCGGAGGGTGACGTGGCCAGGGCCACGGAGATCCTCCGGGAGCGGGGCCTGGCATCGGCCAGGAAGAAGGCCGGACGGGCCGCGAACGAGGGCCTCGTGGCCAGCTACATCCACCACAACTCCCGGGTCGGCGTGCTGGTCGAGGTGAACTGCGAGACCGACTTCGTGGCGAACACCGAGGAGTTCCGGACCCTGGCCCGGGAGGTGGCCCTCCACGTGGCCAGCATGAGCCCGAGGTGGACCTCCCGGGACGAGGTCCCCACCGCCGTGCTCGAGGCCGAGAGCAGGATCTACGAGGCCAGGGCCAGGGAGATGGGCCGCCCCGAGAAGGTCGTCCCCCGCGTCGTGGAGGGCATGATCGAGTCCTTCTATCGGGACAACGTCCTGCTGGACCAGCCTTACGTCCGCGACGACTCGCGGACGATCGGGCAGCTCGTGGACGAGGCCAGCGCCAGGCTGGGGGAGAAGGTGGCCGTCCGCCGGTTCACCCGGTACCAGCTCGGCGAGGAGCTCGAGGAGGGCCTGGGGGAGGGCCTGGGGGAGGGCCCGGCGGAGGCCCCGGAGGGAGGCGACCGCCCGTGACCGAGCCCCTGGGGGTTCCCGCGGCGGGGGTCGCCCCGGCCGCGACCCCGATCTACGAGCGGGTGCTCCTGAAGCTCTCCGGCGATGCCTTCTCGCCGCCGGACGTCGAGTTCGGCATCTCGTCCGAGTCCACCGCCCTGCTGGCCCGCCAGCTGGTCGAGATCCACGCCCTGGGGGTCCAGACCGCCGTGGTGGTGGGGGGCGGGAACATCTGGCGGGGCCGGGAGGCCCCCGGGATGGACCGGGCCAGGGCCGACTACATCGGGATGCTGGCCACCGTGATGAACGCCCTGGCCCTCCAGGACGCCCTGGAGCAGGCCGGCGTGATGACCCGGGTCCAGACGGCGATCGCCATGGCCCAGGTCGCCGAGCCCTACGTCCCCCTGCGCGCCATCCGGCACCTGGAGAAGGGCCGCATCGTGATCTTCGCCGCCGGGATGGGGGCCCCATACTTCTCGACCGACACCACGGCCGCCCAGCGGGCCCTGGAGATCCGGGCCGAGGCCCTGTTCAAGGGGACGAAGGTGGACGGCGTGTACTCCGCCGACCCCCGGACCGACCCCGCCGCGGTCAAGTTCGAGTCGATCGGCTACACCGAGGTCCTGTCCCAGAACCTCCAGGTCATGGACGCGACGGCCATCTCTCTGTGCAGGGAGAACGACCTGCCGATCTACGTCTTCAACTTCCAGGAGGAGGGCAACATCAAGCGCGCCCTCCTCGGAGAGCCGATCGGAACCCTCGTCCACGGGCCGATGGGAGGGGCGATGCGATGACGGTCGAGTCGGTGCTCGAGGAGGCCGGCCAGAAGATGCAGGGCGCCGTGTCGGTGACCCGCGACGAGATGGCGGGCGTCCGGACCGGCCGGGCCAGCCCGGCGTTCGTGCAGCGGATCACGTTCGACTACTACGGCCAGCAGTACCCGCTCAACCAGTTCGCGAGCTTCTCGGTCCCCGAGCCCCGCCTCCTGGTGATCCAGCCCTTCGACAAGGGCGCCATCTCGGCCATGGAGAGGGCCATCCTGGCCTCCGACCTCGGGATCACCCCCTCGAACGACGGGAACGTGATCCGCCTGTCGTTCCCCCCGCTCACCGAGGAGCGGCGCAAGGAGCTGGTCAAGCTGATCCACCACCGGGCCGAGGAGGGCCGGGTGGCCGTGCGCAACGTCCGCCGGCACAACAAGGACGAGCTCGAGCGGCTTGAGCGGGACCACGAAATCTCCGAGGATGAGCTTCGGCGAGCCGAGAAGGAGCTCCAGAAGCTCACCGACCAGCACATCGCGGAGATCGACGAGATCCTCTCCCACAAGGAGAAGGAGCTCCTGGAGGTCTAGCCTTGGCAGACGAGCGGGAGGGAGAGGAGCGGCGCCCCGAGGACCTCTTCGAGGACCTCGACACGTTCTTCGCCCCGATCGGCGACCTCGAGGAGGAGCCGGAGGC
>JACQTL010000403.1 GCA_016210805.1 Actinomycetota bacterium
AAGATGTAGACGTCCCTGGTGGGGATGGGGATCGTGTAGCCGGGGTTCCTGGCGTCCTCGAGCCGGATGTCCCGGGCGACGACCATCACCAGGACCAGCACGCCGAGTGCAGCACCGATCAGCTGGCTGCCGACGTGCCGGGTGAGCCGGAGCGGCCGCCCGGCGTCCTCGCTTCCCTCGGCCTCGGGCGGCTCCTCCTCCCCGCCCCTCAGGAACAGGGAGATGCCGTACAGCACGGCGCCGACCAGGAGGCCGAAGGCGAGCGGGATCGTGCTGGCGGCCAGGTACCCCGAGCGCTCCGAGAGCAGCGGCGAGATCCGGGGCCCGATCTGCCAGTAGCCGATCAGGGCGGCTGCCGTGAAGGCCCCGAGGGCCACGCCGCCCACCGCCCGGCGCTCGCGCACGGCGATCACGAAGAAGATGGCCACGGCGATCACCGCGCAGATGGCCGCGGCGAAGTACAGCTCGTTGCCGTGCAGCAGCTTGTACAGGGGGACCGCCGCGGCGGACTCGGCCGCCGGGGTGAGGTCCTCGCTGAACGGGTTGAAGTCGGAGAACGCGATGTAGAACTTCGTGCCGGCGAGCGCTCCGATGACCAGGTAGATGTTCCCGGCCAGCGCCGTGTGGAAGGTCCACAGGGCCAGGGCGGGGACCCGCACCAGCCTCCCGGTGACCAGGGCGGCGAAGGCCACGCCGCCCAGGCCGACCGCCAGGAAGAGCAGCGGAACGGGGTGCACGAACGCCACCACGCCCGTGGCCATCGCGGCGAAGGCGAGCAGCTGGCGGTCGCCCTCGTTCACGTACCTGATCGCGCAGTACAGGGCCAAGGGGACGAACAGGACGGCGAACTCCTCCGGCACCGCCGAGATCTGGCGGTTCCAGAACTGGAGCATGTCGGTGTTCATCCCGAGGATCCCGTAGATCCCCGCGGCCACCAGGCCGGCCCCGATGTGCCGGGCCACCCGGGAGACCACGAAGTACAGGACCACGGAGAACATGCCGCCGATGAGCGGTCCGGCGAACCGGATCAGGTCGAAGGTCGGTCCCGGGTGGAACCGGTCCCAAACCGAGAGGAACGCGTGGAACCCGTGCGGGTAGATGCCGTCCGTGTAGATCCGGTTGTCCTGGAGCAGCGTCGTCCAGGCCATGTGGAAGTAGGAGTCGCCCCGGGCCAGGCGGAAGGAGTCCAGGGCCAGGTCCAGCCGGATGGCGAACGAGTACAGGATCACCGCGGCGACCGGGATGGCCGCCAGGATCAGCGCGGGGCTCCACTTGAGGCGGGCCTCCTTGACGCGCTCGCCGATCGTCCCCGTGCTGCTGTCGATCTCCTCGCGCACGGCCACGCCGACCGAGCCCGCCTCGCTCCGGTCCAGGAAGGAGAGCGTCCGCGAGGCGAGCCGGGCGATGCGGTTGCCCACCGTCTTGAGGCCCCCGGCCGGCCGGATCTTGAAGAAGTACGCGACGAGCAGCCAGATCGCGATCAGGCCGATCGACTCGTAGGCCTTGAAGGCCACCAGGAAGTGGACGGCCACGATCGTGATGAACGTGCCTCCGATGAACCAGAACACCGAGCGCTCGAGCCATCCGTTGGCCACCCGGACCTTGGGGAGGACGAGGGCGGGCACGAGCTGGAAGGCGAACAGTCCTGCCAGGATCACCGCGACGAGCGTGACGAAGGCGCTTCCCATCGTTCCCCCTAGAAGGCCGAGTACGAGTAGTAGTCGAGGTTCCGGAGCATCTTCACCGTGTAGTAGGTGGAGAGGGCCCAGAACACGATCGCGCCGGCCAGCAGCCCGAAGACGGCGAACCAGTACACGAAGATCCGCGACAGCAGGAACCCGACCACCAGGTTCACGATCAGGGCTGCGGTGGCGGCCTTCAGGGCGAACGCCGGTCGCGAGAACGAGAACAGGAACACGTTGTTGAGGAGCGACCACACCACCAGCAGGTAGGAGATGCTCGCCACGATGAAGACGTACACCGAGGTGTCGTTGAGCAGCGTGTCGAGCAGCGGGATGTGGGGCACTAGGGCCTGGACCACGAAGTAGGCGATGATCGCGCCCACGACCGCGGCGACCACGTAGGCCAGCACCGACCGCCGGTAGAACGAGGTGATCTCGCCCGTGAACTGGCGGGTCCGGAGGACCGAGTGGGTCTGGGACAGGAACGGCACGAGCTCGCCGAGCCGGTAGACCGTGAACTCCAGGACGCCCAGGCTGAACAGGAGGCTGATCAGCGCCCAGTTCAGCCCGACCTCGTAGTCCGACTGGAACCAGAAGAAGTACTGGCGGAAGTCGGCCCGGCCCGTCCACGACATGATCCGGTCGGTGAACAGGAACCCGAAGTACACGAGGCCGTACGCGAAGTACGGGGCCACCGAGTACACGATCACGGAGAACCGGGGGAGCTTGCCGGCGAGCGGCTGCTTCCGGCCCCTGCGGAGGCGAGCCTCCCGGAGCGACAGCAGCACGATCCCGATCACCAGCCCGATCACGGCCGCGGCGATGATGCCGGCCTGGTGGGCCACGATGATCGAGGTGTTCAGGTACTCGCGCAGGTAGTACACGACCCCGATGCCGATCGCGATCGCGATCGAGAACCAGATCTCCTGCTGGAGCATGTAGACGATGGACAGCCCCAGCCACAGCAGCGAGAGGCTGACGAAGTACAGGATGGCCACGGGGATCTCGTCGGGGGCGATCACCGGGAACAGCGAGAGGAACAGCCAGAACAGGATCCCGGTGACCACCACGGTGACGATCCCCAGGAGGACCATCAGCATGGAGATCTTGAGCGACAGGACCTGCATGTCCTGTCGCAGGTACATCAGCCCGCGTCGCCCGATGGCCTGCATGAAGCCGGCCGTGACGAGGTAGGAGGCCACGATGCCCACGGCGATCGCGGTCCCTCGGGGGATGTCGAAGTAGAAGTACGCCCAGAGGGAGTACAGGAGGATCAGGACCGCGAAGATCATGATGACCATCGGGGCCCCGAACGTGAATCCCTTCAGGAAGAACCGGGGGAGGAACGTCCCCAGGCCGGTGGGCCGGCGGGAGTCCAGCTCCTCCTGGCGGAACTCCGACTCCACCTCGAGGCGGAGCCGGCGGGCCCCGGCGTCCTCGGCCTGGTGCTCGAACACCTCGTAGCCGAGCTGGAACACGTCGGCCCGGCCCATCTCGCGGGCCTCGTCGTCGGTGATCCCGATGGACTCGAGGACGGCCACGGCCTCGGCCGGCCCTTCCAGGCGGCCGACCCGACGGGTCACTTCCTCGGTCAGGCGGTCGATCTCGGTCTGGCTCATGCTCCGGCTCCCCCGTTCTCCATGGCCTCGCCGCCCAGCAGCGCGGCGAGCGCGGCGACGGCTTCCTCGCGGACCTCGGCCGAGGGGTCGTGCACCGCGACCTCGGTGAGGGCACGGGCGGCCTGGGTCCCGCCGAGCCGCTGGAGGGCCCGAACGGCCTCCCGGCGAACCTGCGGGTACTCGTCGGCCAGGGCGGTGATGAGGACGTCGTCGACGCCGGGCTCCCGTCGGACCTGCTGGATGGCCCCGATCCGCACGAACGGGTCGGGATCCTGCAGGGCCTGGACCAGCTGGGAGAGCGTGAGCTCAGCACCCGCCGGCGGGGCGGGCGGAGCTCCGGCCGCCTCGGCGGCCGCCTCCGCGGCGGCGATGAGCTGCTCCCGGGTGACGGGCGTCTCGGGCAGGACCATCGGGGCCTCGGCGGGCGGTGCGGGGGCGGCGTAGCCCTCCAGCTCGATCGGGATCTCGGGCACGGGACGAACCTCCTGGACCTCGGGACCGGCCACCGCCTCGGGCGCGATCCCGGGCGCGGCGGCGACCCGGCTCTCGGCGAGGCGGTAGTAGCTGTCTCGGTACTCGGTGATGAACTGGGCGAGGGTGAACCTCTCCACGCCCCGCTCGCGCGCCGCTCGGGACATCCGGGCCCGCTCGTCGGCGGGCATCCGGAGGATCGTTATCACGGACTGGGCCAGCCCCTCGACGTCTCGGGGCCGGGCCGTGATCCCCGTGCCCTCCAGGGCCTCCACGACGCCGCCCACGGAGGTCGAGACCACGGGCCTGCCGCACATGAGCGCCTCGACGACCGTGTAGGGGAAGGCCTCCGAGATCGAGGTGAGGAGCACCACGTCGCCCCCGTTCATGGCCTCGGCCACGTTCGAGGTCGCTCCCATGAACCGGACGGTGTCGCCCAGCTGGAGCTGGCGGTGGAGGTCCTGGACCTGGGTCCAGTACTTGTCGTCGGCCACCGGTCCGTAGTGGATGAACCGGACGTTCGGCATGTCCCGGCGGACCCGGTCGGCCACCCGGAGCATCGTCTCCTGGTCCTTCAGGGGGTCGATCCGCGAGACCGACACGACCGTGGGGGCCATGCCGCCCGGCCGGTGGACCTCGGCCGGGTAGTACGCGTTCTGGTCGACGCCGTTGTAGATCACGCGGATCCGGTCGTCGGCCACGCCGTAGGCCAGCTCCCACCGGGTGTTGAACCGGCAGACCGGGGAGACCTGGTCGGCCAGGTGGTACGAGGTCTGGGCCACAGCCGAGATGAGGTCGATGAGGAACCGCTTCAGGTTGTGCGGGTAGCGCCGGCGGTGGATGGCCAGGTACTGCTCGCGCAGGTACACGCCGTGCTCGGTGAGCAGGAAGGGCGTGTCCCGCTCGACCTTGGACAGGATGCAGGGGATGGCGCAGAAGGCCGCGGCGGCCGAGTGGGTCACGTCGGCCTGGGGGACCTCGACGTTCAGCGTGGAGAGCAGCCGGTACAGCCACCGGAGGCCCTCGACCGCCTCACCGATCGTGGGGACCTCCTCGCTCTCCTCCACCCGCTCCTCGCGGCGGCCCGGGGAGCGGACCAGGTAGCCGAGGTTCTCGCGGATGTTCGAGAAGGTCGGGAGGGTGCCCTCTTCCTCCTCCTCCATGCGGGGGAGCGAGTACTGGGTGGGCTCGACCAGCTTCTGCTTGAACGCCTCCCACACGGCCCGGGACCGCCAGGTCGTGCGGTACTCCCAGTCGCGGAAGTACGCGTGCATCTCGGCCAGCACGCCGGCGAACTGGTCGGGGTCGAACACGGCGGCGGTGACGGAGTCCAGGAACCGGTTGAACAGCGGCACGAACTCGCGCTCGACGTCGCGGTCCTTGGTCCGGCGGGCGGACTCGAACACCTTGCCCGAGGGGATCTCTCGCGTGTACTCCGCGGGCTGCTCGACGCCCCACAGGGGGACGCCCACGTACTGGACGACGTTGCGGGGGAAGGCGAACTGCTGCTTGATGAACGGGTTCATCATGAGCGACCAGACGACGAAGTCGACGTCGCCGATCTCGCGGATGAGGAAGTCGCACCAGGTGCTGACCCCCCCGGTGTAGTGGGGGTAGGTGCCCTCGGTGGTCAGTAGGACCCGCGGGCGCCCCCGACGATAGGCGGTCGGCCGAGGCGCGACCGGAGGCGAGAGATCCGTTGCCGTGTTCATGTGCTCAAGTTAGAGAGCGAGCCCCTCGCTGCCATCCGGCGAAGGGGCAGACATGGGGGCTACGTAGGACCTAGGTCCATCCCTTGCCTGATCCCGCGGTCAAATCGGACGGCTCGGACAGCCTCAGCCCGCTCCCCGGAGCGTGGCCCGGAGCCTCTTGACCGGCCCGGAGACGCCTCGCCCCTCGGCCAGCCGGTCCAGGCGGTCCGGCTCGGGGTCCGGCCGCCACCGGGTCACCTGGAGGTCGGTGCGGATGGGGACCACCCGGCGCATCGTCTCGAGGTAGGGGGCCGCCTCCCGGATGGCGGCCCGGAGGGCCGGGGAGCGCTTCAGGGGAGCCCCGGTCCGCCGGTCCGAGGACGCGTCGGCCACCAGCGCGTCGATGCTCGGGTAGGCCCGGATCAGCTCCCGCGCGGTCTTCTCCCCCACGCCCCGCACGCCCGGGAGGCCGTCCGACGGGTCGCCGCGCAGGATGGCGAACTCGGCGTACCGAGAGGCCGGCACGCCGTACTTGTCCTCCACGGCTCCCTCGTCGAACTCCGCGAGGAGCGAGACCCCCCGCAGCGTGAACAGCAGCCGGACGGAGGGGTCCCGGACGAGCTGCAGGAGGTCCCGGTCCCCGGTGACGATCTCGAACCGTTCCCCGGGACCTCCCGCCGAGCACAGGGAGCCGATGGCGTCCTCGGCCTCCCAGCCCTCGGCCTCGGCCTGGGCCATCCCCAGCGCGTCCAGGAGCTCGCGGAGCAGGGCGAACTGCCCCGTGAGCTCGGCGGGCTCCGGGGGTCGGGCGGCCTTGTACCCGGCGTAGGCGGCCACCCGCGGAGCGGGGCGCCAGTCGTGGTCGTACACGTGCACCAGGTCGTCCGGGCGCCGCGACCCGACCAGTCGCGCCGTCATGTCTAGGTAGCCGTGCACCGCGTTCACCGGGCGGCCGGATGGATCGGTGACCGACGCGGGCACCGAGAAGAAGGCCCGATACATGAGGCTGGACGTGTCGAGGAGCAGGATCCGGCCCACGGCACCCATCATCCCCCGGCCAACGGGGGGACGGGGCCCTCAGTTCTCGTCGTACCGGGAGCCCGCCCGGCGGGGGTCCAGGACCCCGAGCAGCTCATGGGAGGCCGTGGGGGCCCCGGTGACCAGGGGCCCCCACCGCCTGTAGGGGTGGAAGGGAACGAGCGCGCCGGCCGGCTTCCGCGGCACCTCCCGGCCGGAGGGGCGGGTTCCGAGGGGGCGGGTGGTGACGGCGATCGCG
>JACQTL010000407.1 GCA_016210805.1 Actinomycetota bacterium
GGTGCGGGTCGAGGCTCGAGACCACGCGCCGCGCCCGCACCTCCTCGCCGTCCGCGAGCACCACGCCGCGGGCCGCCCCGCCCTCGAGCAGCAAGCGCGAGGCGGCGGCCTCGACGCGGATCTCGGCCCCGTGGCTCTTCGCGGCCGAGGCGATGGCCTCGCTCACCGCGCCCATCCCGCCTCGGGCCAGCCCCCAGGAGCGGAAGGCCCCGTCGATCTCGCCCATGTAGTGGTGGAGGAGGACGTAGGCGGTTCCCGGCGAGCGGACCCCCTGGAACGTCCCGATGATCCCCGAGGCCGCCATGGTGGCCTTGAGCGGGTCCGTCTCGAACCACTGGTCCAGGAAATCCGCCGCGCTCATCGTCATGAGCTGGACGAAGACGTCCTGCTGGCGGCGGGACAGGCGGCGGAAGCTCCGGGCGAGGCCGAGGACGGGGAGCCACTCCCGGGGGTCGGGGCGCCCCGGGTCCGGCGGGATCACCGACAGGATCGGCTTGATGAACCGGGCCATGTCCACCATGAGGCGCCCGTACTCCTCGTAGGCCTCCGCGTCGGTCCGGGACCACCGGCGGAGCTCGCGCATCGTCCGGCCGTGGTCGTTCACCCGCCACAGGTGGTCGCCGTCGAGCGGCGTGAACGTGCCGTCCAGCGGGAGGATCTCCAGGCCGTGCCGGGGGAGGTCGAGGTCGCGGATGATCTCCGGGCGGAGGAGGCTGACCACGTAGGAGGCCACCGAGAACCGGAACCCGGGGAAGACCTCCTCGGTGACCGCGGCGCCCCCCAGCACGTGGCGGCGCTCGAGGACCAGGGCCCGGAGGCCGTGACGGGCCAGGTACGCCGCGGCGACCAGCCCGTTGTGGCCGCCACCGATGACGATCGCGTCGTAGCGCTCGGCCAATTCCCCCTCCGTGGGCAGCGCCCGTACTCTATCGGCCGGGGTAAGGACGCGGACCGCGGCGCCGCCGGGCCGGCTCGCGGCGGAGGGGGTTCGCTAGTATCCCGGGCGATGAGCGTCGGGACCGCGTTCCACCCGCGCACGGCCGCCCTGAACCGCAAGATGCGGTGGCGGGAGTGGGCCGGGTACTGGTCCGCCCTCTCCTACGCCGACCACCACGACATCGAGTACAACGCGATCCGGCAGCAGGCCGCGCTGATCGACGTGTCCCCGCTGTACAAGTACAGGGTCTCCGGGCCCGACGCCGAGCGCTTCGTGGACCGGGTCATCGTCCGGGACGCCACGAAGCTCCGGGCCGGACGGGTCTACTACACGTGCTGGTGCGACGAGGACGGGAAGGTCGTGGACGACGGGACCGTGGCCCGCCTCGACGACGACACGTACCGGTGGACCGCGGCCGATCCCCAGCTCCGGTGGTTCCGGATGAACGCCGGATGGCTCGCCGTCGAGATCGAGGAGACGACCGAGACCGTGGCCTGCATCGCCCTCCAGGGCCCCCGGTCCCGCGCCGTGCTGGAGGGAGCCACCGGCGAGGGCTGGGCCGACGTCAGGTACTTCGGCCGGCGCGCCGCCACGGTGGCCGGTATCCGCATCGACGTCTCCCGGACGGGGTACACGGGCGACCTCGGCTACGAGCTCTGGGTGGACGCCGGGGACGCCGTCGCGCTGTGGGACGCCGTGATGGAGGCCGGCGCGCCGCACGGGGCCCGGCCCGCCGGCCTCGACCCCCTCGACGTGGTCCGCCTCGAGGCCGGCCTGATCCTCCTGGAGGTGGACTACACCAGCTCCCGGCACGCCATGATCCCCGAGCAGGCCTACTCCCCGTTCGAGATCAACCTGGGGTGGGCGGTGGCGTTCGACAAGGCGGACTTCGTGGGGAAGCGGGCCCTGCTGGCGGAGCAGTCCGCCGGGGGGCCGCCCCGGCGCCTGGTGGGCCTGGAGGGGGACTGGGACGACATCGAGCGCCTGTTCGCGGAGCAGGACCTCCCCCCGCATGTTCCTGCGGTGACCGCCAGGGAGCACGTCCCGGTCCTCGTAGGGTCCAAGCAGGTCGGTCGGGCCACAAGCACCGGGTGGAGCCCGATCCTCAAGAAGGCCATCGCCCTGGCGTCGGTGGACGCCCGCCACGAGAAGCCCGGCACGCGCGTGTCGCTCGAGTGGACCGTCGAGGCCCGCCGCCGCACGATCGGCGCCACCGTGGTCCCGCTCCCGTTCTTCGACCCCCCGCGCAAGCGCGCCTAGGGTGCCCACTAGTCCATCATGGACTAGTGGGGAGGGACCCGGCCGGATGGGCTGCGAGGACCTATGGGAGCGGCTGCCATGCCGGGCTGCCGACGCACCCCCCCGCGGTCTGGCGGTCGATGAGCATCCGCTCGGAAGACCCGTCCACCGCCACGACCACGATCGAGCAGCCGGTTCCGCCTTCCAGACGGCCGAAGGCGATCATCGTCCCGTCCGGCGACCACTCCGGAGCGAATTCCGTCGCCGCGGTCGTCGTCATCCGCCGCCGGTTAGAGCCGTCCGCGTCCATCACGTAGATGTCGCGGGACGCCTCGTCGGAGCCTTCGAACGACGAGAACGCGATGCGTGAACCGTCCGCGGACCAATCCGGGTGGATGGAACGCCCGTCGTCTGTCAGCCGGGTCGCATTGGTCCCGTCGGAGTCGATCACGTAGATGTCGTAGCCGAACCGGGGATCCTGGCGCGTGTAGGCGATCCGGCTGCCGTCCGGAGACCAACTGAAGTGCAGGAGTTGGCTTTCGGTTGGGATCTCCTCCAGGCCACTTCCGTCCGGGTTCATCACGAACAGCCGGTAGACGCGGTCGCCGTCGCTCACCGGACCCTCGGGCCATTCGAGCAGCACGAACCCGATGCGCCCGTCCGGTGACCACTCGATCGCGTAGGGGTTCTGTCTCGGTCCCGTGGCCGAGCGGATGCGAGTCAGCCCGGATCCGTCCGGAGCGGACACGTAGATCCCCCAATCGACGCCCTCATCGGTGACGGAGCTGCGCCAGAAGGCGATCCTTTCCCCGTCCGGCGACCACGCGACGTCCCGATCGCTCACCTCACCGGAGAACATCGGGTCGTGGTTCCCGCCCGCTGGGTCGATCGCCGCGATGGAGAACTCGCTCCCTCGCGATACCTGGAAGGCTATCCGCCCGTTGCCGGCCAGAGCGGGCGAGGAGGGCACCCGAGGGGCTGCGTCCGGGCGGAAGACGCGATACAGGGCCACCGTTCCACCCGTGACTCCCGCGATCACGACGAACGTCAGCACGATCGACCGCGCCAGCCTCTTTCCGAGCCGAGGATCTCGGGGCGCGGCCGGGTCAACCCGGCTGCGATCCACATCGGCGGTCTCACGGAACGCTGTCCTGTTCATGGTGACCCGCTCCTCTTCGGCATTCTCTCTCTCTCTCTCGGTTTCGCGCAAGTGGAAATCTCGGGGCCGGCCGTGGGGCCCGCCGATCGGGGGCCGGGTCGCCCGGGTGGCGAGACAGGTGCCGTGGCACCTTCGTGGGTACTAACGCCATGGAGGTGAGGCGCATGGACTACGCGACGACGATCGAGCTCGACCTGCCGTACGAC
>JACQTL010000409.1 GCA_016210805.1 Actinomycetota bacterium
CGTGGTCCGCCCGGACGGAACCACCAGGTCGAGCTCCTCGTAATACCGGATCGTCCGGAGCGACAGCCCGGTTCGTTCGGCGACCTCTCCGATCTGGTGCAGCTTCTCTGCCACCTCGATCCTCCCTCGGCCCTCACATGTATCCTACAGTGACGTAACGGTAGACAGCTGGAAGGAGCGTGCATGTCCGATGTCCGCATCGACGCAGTCACGAGGATCGAGATCGCGGACGCCGTGAACGGAGCCTTCGCGGTCCGTCCGGCCGCTCGAGCCGGGATCATCGCCGAGGCTGTGGAGAACGGTGCCCGTGCCGAGGTGGTCGCGACCCTGGAGCGACTGCCGGACCGCCCATACAGCCATCTCAGACAGATCTGGGAACGGTTGGCAGACGTCCCCGTCGGGGAGTAGGGCGGGCGCACGCACCTGCAACAGGCCTTCGACCGCGACGGCGACGAACGGCGCGTCGTGGTGAAGCAGCGACCGAGCCAGATGTGGGTGGACGTCGCGGAGCTCGAGGAGAACGGGTTGACGCTCGCTCAGGTCGCGAGGTTCGTGTCCGAGTACACGGTCGGGCAGCACGTCGGACGAGAGCGGCGCCCGACGGCCGCGAGGACGAGCGCATCTTCGCCGCCGCCTTCGAAAGCTCGGTCCTCGGCGGCGATCCCTGCGCTTGAGGCCCGGGCTGGAGAGCGACGTGCCTGAGATCAGATGTCCCTCGTGCGGGGAGACGGAGCGGCTCACCGGTCGCCGTTCCGGCGAGGAGATCGTGGTGGAGTGCGGTTCCTGCGGTGCGCGCTGGGCGAGGGACGTACGGCGACGGTGCCAGGCCTGCGGATCCGACGACCTGCGGTACACCCCGAAGCCGCTGTGGGAGCGAGGTCGGGGCGAGCAGCGCACGGCGGCCGGACGCCTGGATGCCTGGACCTGCAACGCCGGCGGCGCCCCGGCGCAGTCTCCTGCGGGGTGACAATACCCTCACGTAAGAGTAGAGTCGGCTCCCGAAGGAGGCTGATGCCTGTGAGGTGCCCGAACTGCGACTCGACGAGGATCGTCGTCGTGCTCGCTCCTCGCCGCCACGCTTGGTGCAACACGTGCGGGGCGAGGTGGGTGCAGGAAGGTAGCTACCAGTACGCGATGAGGCGCCCGGTGGCCTGCAGGAGGACCGACGGAGCGAGCGCCGACCCGAACAGGGCGGCGGGGCGGCCGAGAGCCGAAGCCGGCTGAGTCGTTCGGATCGGCCTCGCCCCACTGCTGGACCCGGCGTCCGTGCAGCGCGAGGGCTCGGGTGAGCGATGACCTCTCAGGTCTGTTCGCCCGCCCGCCTACGATCCTGAAGCGAGATCTGGACGTGCTTGGGACGGGGAGGACTCGGACGGAGCGGGCTAGACATCCCAGGTCGCCAACGCGGTCAGTGCTGACCACTTCGACGGTCGACCACGCGGTCTGGTCGGAGTGGGGTGGCGGTGCCGCCGGCACGCAGGCATCATCCCGACCCGCCGGTTGGACCAAGCGACATCCAGGCCTGCCAGTCTGTCCGCCTACGCTCGGCTGGAACTCCCATCTCAGGACAGGTGGGGGTCCGTCGTACCCAACACGAGTTCGTGCAAGCGCCCGATCTCCTGCTGGAGGGTGGGGTTTGAGTATCGTCCCGTTAGGGGCACTCCGTGCCCACGAAGTGACTGGTACACCGGCGGGGTCGACCGACGGGGCCTTCCGATCAGCAGGCTCCCACTTATCGTTGCGTCATGACGGGCTTTCGGATCTTCCTCCTCGGCGGGTTCCGGGCCGAGGTGGAGGGCCGGACGATTCCCCTGGAGGCGTGGAAGCGTCGGCGGGGGGCGGACCTGGTGAAGGTCCTGGCCCTGGCCCCCGGCCATCGCCTCCACCGGGAGCGGGTCATCGACGCCCTGTGGCCGGACCTGCGGCAGGAGGCCGGAGCGGCCAACCTCCGGAAGGCCGTGCACCTCGCCCGGCTGGCCCTCGGGAGGGGCGCCATCTCCGTGGAGCACGGCATGCTGTCGCTGTCGCCGAGCGGGCCGCTCGAGGTGGACGTGGACCGGTTCCAGGCGGCCGCCGATGCAGCCCTGGAGGACGCCGGTTCGGCCGAGCTCGCGGTCGACCTCTATCCAGGGGACCTGCTTCCGCAGGATGCCTACGAGCCCTGGGCCGAGGAGCCGCGCCGTCGGATCCGCCGCCTGTACCTGACGGTGCTCAAGGCTGCCGGCCGATGGGAGCGAGTGGTCGAGCTCGACCCCCTCGACGAGGAGGCTCACCGGATGCTCATGCGGGCCCACCTGGAGGCCCGCGACCGCACGGCCGCCCTGCGCCAGTTCGAGCGGCTCCGGGAGGTCCTCCGTGAGGAGTTGGGCGTGAGCCCGGATCCCGAGACCGTGGCGCTGCACGAGGACGTTCTGGCCCTGGAGGGCCACGAGCCGTCCACCCCGCAGGAACTCTCCCGAGCCCACCTGGCCGCGGGGCTGGTGGCTCTCAACCGCATGGACCTGGAGGAGGCGGAGAGGGAGGCCACCCAGGCCCGCGGGCTGGCCGTCGCGGGCGGCCTGGGGCGGGAGCTCGGCGAGGCCAGCGGCCTCCTGGGCATGGTGGCCCACATGCGGGGCACCTGGAGAGACCTGTTCCGCCGTGAGTTCCTGGAGGTCCTCGAGGAGGCGCCCTCCCTCGCCGAGCACGTCTTCGACGCGCACCTCTGCCTCGGGGAGTTCTCCCTCTATCTCCCGGAGGGCCACGAGCATGCGGAGGGCTTCGCCCGGGAGCTGTTGGGGATCGCCGAGGAGCATGGGTCCGGCCACGGACGAGCCCTCGCGGTCCTGATGCTGGGCGAGACGGAGCTCTTGTCCGGGGAGCTCGAGCGGGCCGAGCGAGACCTCTCGATGGC
>JACQTL010000044.1 GCA_016210805.1 Actinomycetota bacterium
CAGATGCAGATCCTCACGTCGCTCCCCGACGAGACCCGCATGACCCTCATGCAGGCGATGGACGAGGCGGCCGGGGGCGTGGACCGTGTCCCCTACTCGCAGCCCCGAGGGCTTCCCAAGATCCCCATGGCCACCTTCCGCCGGCTCGCCGCCGGGGCCTTCCCCGACACGTTCGAGGAGACGGGCACGTCGAGGGCGAAGGTGGCCCTGTGGGGCTACGCCTGGCACTTCGTGATCGGCACGAGCTTCGGGATCATGTACACGATGCTGGCCGGCGACGGGACCTGGGGCCTGGCCTTCGCCTGGGGCACCTTCGTGTGGCTCGGCATGATGGTCGCGATGCCGCCGATGATGCCGGCCATCCGGTTCCCGAAGTGGTTCCCGGCCTGGCCGCTGCTGGCACACCTGGTCATGGCCGTTCCCATCGCTGCCGTGGCTCTCGCCTGGATCTCCCGGGTCGACGCCAACGCCGCGAGCCTGTTCCGGCACTTCTGAAGTCGATCCTGCGCCCGCCGGCGCGCTGCCGGCCCCCGGGGGATCCCGCCCCTTGGGGGTTCGGGCGCCCCCCTGCGAGCGCCGCCACGACCAACCCACCAGGAGGCGCACGAAGATGGGGATCGAGCTCTTCGGGTGGACCGGCATGGTGCTGGGCCAGCTCGCGGCCTGGCCGCAGGTGCTCAAGCTGCGGCGGGAGCCGGGCGCCGGGGTTTCCCTCCTCACCTACCTGTTCTTCTTCGCCTCCATGTCCCTCTACCTGGTCCACGCGGTCGCCATCGGCGATACCGTCTGGATGGTGTCGATCCCGCTCGGGTTCGTTCCGAACGGCCTGGTCATCCAGGCCCTGGTACGCCGGCGGACGGCTCCTCGCCCGGCCGGGGAGCACTCCGCGGTTCGTTCCATGGCGGCATGACTGCCGAAGAAGAGATTGCGGCCATGATGAGACGAGGTGCTCGCCCTGGGGACGACCGTCGTCGTCGGCCCGGAGGTGGCGAGAGGAGGAGGTCGGTGGCGCAGCGGCGTGGGGGAGTGGGCGGGGCCATCCTGGCCGTGGCGGCGGTGGCCCTGTGCTGTGCCGTCCCGGCCCTGGTGGTGGTGGGAGCCGGTCTCCTCACGGCCGCGGGCGGACTCGCCGCCCGGTACTGGCCCGTCACGGTGGTCGGCCTGCTGGCCCTGGTCTGGGGAGGCGTGAGGCTTGGCCGGCTGATCGCGGCCAGGAACCGCGCGCTCGGGGACCGCGGTGGCCCCGACGCCTGACCGGACCGCCTATCGGGGCGGACTGGTGATCGGCCTGCTGGCCACCCTCGCCACCTTCCTGCGGGGGTCGACCGGCCGGTGGGAAGGCCGCGACTACCTCGTCGAGGTGGCGTAGGGCGCGCCCCCTTTCGCGTGGTCCGACGACGAACCCTTCGTTACCGAACACGAGGAGGCACCATGTGTGGCTGCGACATGCTCGGCGGTTACGAGGAGGCCGGCCCGGAGGATCGGGATCGGCCGGAGCAAACCGATGCCCTCACCCGAGATGACCGGGCCGAGGAGGCGGCGGAGGAGGCGTTCTCCCGGGTGAGTTCCGGCTGCTGCTGGGCCTCATCTCGGGCGCCTGCCAGGTCGGGGCGATGAGCGCAGCCCGCAGGTCCAGCGGTCGGACCCTGGTCGGTCTCGTGGCCCTGTGGGTCACGGCGATCGGCATCCTCATCGGGTGGACCTGGGCCATGTTCCGGCTGTTCCAGGAGGGCGAGCCGGTCGCCGGCGGGGTGGTCGGCCTGGCCATGCCCGGCGCGGTGACCCTGATCTCCCTCCTGGCCTGGGCCACCAGACCGGAGGTGGAGCGGTGAAGACCTATCCGTACGTGTACATCACCCTGATCGGGACCGCGGTGACCACGGCCGCCCTGTATCTCGTCTACCGGCTGCTCCGGGCGTTCTGAGGAGGCGAGGAGGATGCCGCCGCTCCCCGACGAGGCCTACGTCGCCATCGTGCTGGTGTCGACGGTGATCGCCCTGATGCTGTACCCCTGGGCCGGGAGGAGGACCTACCTGGCCTACCGGACCCCGGTGTTCATCGCGGGGGTCGTGTTCATGCCCCTGTTCCTGTACATCGGGGCGGTCCTGTCTTCGGGGATCGGGCCCATCGAGACCCAGGCCGCCCTACTGCTCACGGGGCTCGGGCTGTTCTTCCTGTCCGCGGCCGTCCTCGCCCTC
The DNA here is from genome assembly GCA_016210805.1 of Actinomycetota bacterium. Taxonomy (GTDB): domain Bacteria; phylum Actinomycetota; class UBA4738; order UBA4738; genus JACQTL01. The sequence continues at coordinate 2,199 of JACQTL010000044.1, forward strand.
CCCCGGGCCCACGGGGACTACGTCGCGGGGCTCGGGTTCCGTCCGGACCTGATCCTGCCGGGCGGGGTGAACCTGGTGAAGGGGATCATCCTCACCGGCCTCGGGCTCATGCTCGCGCTCCAGCCCGAGTACGGGCTCCCGACTTGGAACTGGTGGGGGTTCGTCCTGGCCTTCTGGGGGATCATCACCATCATCCCCCTGCGGGGCATGCTCAAGATGCTCATGCGCCGGGGCCGGCTCCTGGGCGAGCCGTGGGCCACCTCCTGGTGGGCGGTGGCCCTCCGGGAGAACGTCCTGTTCGTCGGGATCCTGGTCCTGCTC
>JACQTL010000411.1 GCA_016210805.1 Actinomycetota bacterium
GCCGGGGGGGACGGTGACCGGGGCGGTCCGGCCGAGGACACCACCCGGATCCCCCCGACGCGGACCGTGATCTACGACCGGGACGGCGACGGCCTCCCGGACACCGGGACCCTCGTCATCCGGGTCAGCGGGAGCGGCCCGCTTTACACCTGCCCCGTGTACGGCCAGGGGTACTACACGTCGAGCTTCGGGGCCTACCGCCCCGGGCCGCCTCCTCATCCCCACGCCGGCAACGACATCATGGTCCCCTACGGGACCCCGATCGTGGCTCCGTTCGACGGCGTGGCCGTGGCTGTCCAGAGCTCGCTCGGCGGCCTGGGGGTGAAGGTGTTCGGCCGGGACGGCTACGTGTACAACGCCCATCTCTCGGCCTACGGGAAGCTCGGTCCCGTGAGCATCGGCGACGTCGTGGGGTTCGTGGGGAACACGGGGAACGCGCAGCTCACCGCGCCCCACGACCACTTCGAGTGGCACCCGGGGAACGGCCCGGCGGTGGATCCCTTCCCCTTGCTGAACCAGGTCTGCTGAGCGTCGGGACGGCGGTTTGCCGGGGGCCCCGGGGGGGAACTAGTCCGAACTGACTAGCGCGTCCCCGAACGGGGGCGCCGACAACCCAGGATGGATGCGCTGAGGACGGCCAGAGCGAGGACCGGGTGGGCCAGGGCCTTCGTGGCCCTCGCCGCGCTGGGTCTCTTCCTGGGGATGGCCGGTGCGGGCCGGGCCGCGTACCTGGGCTCGGGGTCCGTGGGACCCGGGAAGCTGTCCACCGCATGGACGGGCAGCCTGTTCTCGGTCGGCAACGTCCTCGGCCCCGGGGCCTGCCTGCCGGCGATCTGCGACACGTTCGACCTGACCGTCAACGCCGACAGCGCCTACTGGGAGTCCCACGACGGCGGGACCCGGATCGGGATCAGCTGGGGCGACCCCGGCGACGACTTCGACCTGTACGTCTACAAGGGCGGCCTCGTGGCATCGTCGGCGTCGGGGGGCGGCACCAGCGAGAGCGTGTGGCTGAACCAGCCCACCGGCACCTACGAGATCCGCGTGGTCCCGGCGAACGTGCTGAACGGCAACTACTCGGGCGCCGTGACCTTCTCCTCCGAGGAGGAGCCGGCTCCCACGCCCACCCCGCCGCCCGTGGACGGCGGTGAGGTCGGCGGCGGATCCGGCGGCGGAGGCGACACCGGGACCGGGTCGGGCGGCTCGGGCTCGGGCGGCTCGGGCTCGGGCGGCTCGGGCTCCGGCGGCGGCTCCGGCACCAAGGGCGGCAAGGCCGGGGGGCCGGGAACCTCGTCCGTGGCCAGCCCGACGTTCGGCTACCCCTGGCCCACCCCGAGCTACGCGATGCGACGCTTCGACACCCGCCTCGTCTACACCGCTTTCGGAGGGCGGGCGGCGGGCGACACCGGCCTGGAGCCCACGGGTGCCGTCGCCGGCGGCGGGTCCACCGACCAGGGAGGGTCTGAGGCCGACGGCGCCTCCGGAAGCAGCTGGCTGGCCGGGACCCCGACTGCCGACAGGGGCCCCGTGGAGCTCCCCGGCGCCGTCTGGCTGCTCGTCCCACTGGGGATCGTCCTGGTCGCGGCCGCCGCTCTGGCCGTGTTCGAGCCCGTCGTCGCCGCAGCCAACCGAGGCGGCGCGGGGCGGGCTCCCCTCCCACGGCGGCCGTCGCCGTCCGAGGCGCCCCCCGGCTTCGCCCGGGCGGCGTGGAGGGCGGCGCGCCGGCGGCGCTGACACGGGCCGTCTCGTCGGAGTCGGCGGCTCCAGACCTCCCAGAGACACGCAACCTTGCCCGGGGCGCCGACGCCCCCCATGATGTCGGGACACGGGATCGCCCCGGGGAGGGGGACGGCGATGGCCTCGGGCAGGGTTGCCAGGCGGTTGCGGCGGCGGTTCGCCGCCGGTGTCCTCCTGACGACGGCGGGCGTGGTGATGCTCGTCTCCGGCGCCGGGGCCCAGGCCGCGGCGATCCGGGACGGGGACGTGATGGTGTCCCTGGCCGGAGGGGTGGTCGAGTGGCACGCCCCCGACGGTGAGCTCATCTCCACCTTCCAGACCGGCGGCGGACAGCTCACCGGGATGACGTTCTCCCCCGAGGGGAGCCTGTACGTCACCGACTTCGAGCGGAGCGTGATCCACGTGCTCGACGAGCTCGGGAACCCCGCCGGCACGTTCGGTCCCACGTTCGACGCCCAGCCGGAGTCGATCGTGTTCGACGCGGAGGGATCCGCCTACGTCGGACAGGCCGAGGGGACCCAGGACATCCTGAAGCTCGACCCCCAGGGCCAGATCGTGGCCCGGTACGACGCCCAGACCGAGGACCGGGGGACGGACTGGATCGACCTCGCCGCCGACCAGTGCACGATCTTCTACACGTCGGAGCTCGCCTCGGTGCTCCGGTACGACGCGTGCGGCGACCAGCAGCTCCCCGCGTTCGCCACCGGCCTGCCCGGGGAGCGGGCCTACGCCGTCCGCGTGCTCCCCGACGGGGGCGCGCTCGTCGCCGACACCGACTTCATCGTCCGGCTGAGCCCCTCGGGGGAGGAGGTCCGAAGGTACGACGCGCCGGGGATGGACGACTGGTTCGCCCTGAACCTGGACCCCGACGGGACGTCTTTCTGGAGCGCCGGGCTCACCAGCGACGAGGTGTTCAAGTTCGACCTCGCCACCGGCGACGTGGTGCTCAGCTTCACCGTGGCGACCCCCGGCGCCTCGATCGGGGGGGTCACGGTCAAGGGGGAGATCACGGCGGCCCGGTCGGGCGGGTCCCAGTTCGCCTCGTCGCTGGCCGGGCCGGACGACCTGACGTTCACGGTCGCCCAGGTCCTCACCAACGTGGCCATCGCCGGCGGGATCGTCCTGCTGATGCCGTTCCCGGCGGAGCTCTTCAACAGCACGCTCGAGGCGAACTACGACGAGATCATGGGGTGGTTCCGCGGCATCCGCCGCCGGGCCTCGTCCGTGGTGGCCCGGGGGGATGCGGCCGAGCGGCGGTCCCGGCCGGCCTGGGTGCCGTACCTGGTCGTCACGCTGGTGGTGGCGCTCCTCTACGCCCTGCTCGACACGACGATCGGCTTCGACCTGGCCTCGCTCGAGGTGTACCTGGGGATCGTGGCCGGGCTGGTCGTGGTCACGGCGATCTTCGAGGGGTCGATCGGTATCTACCTGCGGATGCGCAAGCGCTCGCCCGGGAGGCTCCGGCCGTACCCGGGGAGCGTTCCGATCGCGGCCGCCTGTGTCCTGATCTCCCGGCTGATCCGGTTCTCGCCCGGCTACCTGTACGGGCTGGTGGCCGCCAGGGAGACCGAGGACATGCCGGCCGAGGAGGAGGGCCGGACCACGGCCGTGTGGGGGACCTTCGTGCTGGTGGTCACCGTCGCCGCGTGGTTCGTGCGCGAGCCGATCCACGACTCGGTGATCGCCGGGGCCGGGTTCGGGATGCTCCTGCTCGACACGGCGCTCGTGGTCACGTTCGTGGCCGGGCTCGAGTCGCTGATCTTCGGCCTCCTGCCCCTGCGGTTCCTGGACGGCAGCGCGCTCTTCCGCTGGAACCGGGTGTTCTGGAGCGTGCTGTTCGGGATCGGGGTCCTGGGGTTCGTGTACGTCCTGCTGAACCCGCAGAGCGGCAACCTGGCCCAGGCGGCCGGCATCGGGACCTTCGTGCTGTTCGGGGTGTTCGGGGCGGTGTCCGTCCTGTTCTGGGCCTTCTTCCGCTTCCGCGAGGACCGCGCCAGGGCCGCCGTCGCAGCAGCCGGCTCTCCCCCACCCACGTCTTCAGGGAC
>JACQTL010000413.1 GCA_016210805.1 Actinomycetota bacterium
CACGCCGGCCCCCGTCCCCACGCCCGCGCCGGTCCAGCAGGCGCCGGCCTGGGCGGCCTCCCACCTGGCCGGGCCGGGCATGAGGGCCTGGGCCGCGCCGGACCCCTCCCAGGCGCCCACCGCCGACCTCGCTCCGGGGACCGAGCTCCGGCTCCTGGAGCTCCTCGGCGACTGGGCCCGGGTGGACGCCTCGAACGGCTGGTGGGGCTGGGTGGACGCCAGGCTGCTCGTCGCCAGGTAGGGCGACCGGGAAGAAGGCTCAGCCCTCGGCCAGCGCCGGACCGAGGTCCCCTGCGCCCCGGCGGCGCTCCGAGCGCAGCATCCACACCGCCCAGCCCGCGGTGAGCGCCGCGCCGGCCAGGGTGGTCGGCCCGGGGCCGACCCGCTCGGCCACGGTCCCCGCCAGCAGGCTCCCTACCGGGAAGAGCCCCCCGAAGGCGAGCATGAACAGGCTCGCGACCCGACCCCGGTACGCCTCGTCCACCGCCGTGTGTATCGAGCTGTTCGTGCTGGCCACGGTGAACAGGTAGGCGGCCCCGTACACCACCAGCAGCGCCAGCCCGGCCCCGAAGCTGGGAACGACGGCGAACGCGCCGAGGCTCGCCGCCGCGACGGCGACGCCCCAGCCGATCGTCCGGGGCGACGTCCGGGCCCGGCCTCCCAGGATCAACGCCCCGGCCACCGAGCCGAGACCCATGGCCGCGGCCAGCGCCCCGTAGGCTCCCGATCCCCGCCCGTACACGTCGCTGGCGTACACGGGCAGGAGGGCTAGGACCGGCGCGGCGAACAGCGAGACCGCGGCGATCGTCGAGAGCATCGCCCGGAGGGTCGGATGGCTCCACGCGTAGGCCATCCCGGCCCGGATCGCGGCGATCGGGCTCTCGCCGGTCGGAGCGGGCCTTCCCCGCCCCCTGACCAGGAGGAGGGCCGCGATCACGGTGACGAACGAGACGGCGTTCAGCCAGAAGACGAGGGCCACGGAGGTGGAGGCGAGGAGGACCCCGGCGACCGCGGGCCCCACCACCCTGGCCAGGCTGAACTGGGCGGAGTTGAGGGCGATGGCGTTCACCAGGTGCTCCCGGGGGACCAGCGAGGGGATGAAGGCCTGCCAGGCCGGCGCGTTGAAGGCGAAGCCCAGGCCCACCCCCGCGGTGAGGGCCACGATCACCGGGGCCGAGGCCAGGCCGGTCTGGGCCAGCACGGCCAGGACCACGGCGTCGGCCATCATGAACGCCTGCGTGGACAGGAGGATGGACCGGCGGTCCCAGCGGTCGGCGATCATCCCACCGAACGGCGACAGGACCATGGGGATGAAGTTGGCGAAGGACAGGATCCCCACCCAGAACGCCGAGCGGGTCAGGAGGAACACGTACCAGGAGGAGGCCACGGCGGCCATCCACGTTCCGGTGTTGGACAGGATGGCGCCCACCCAGAACAGGCGGTAGTCCCGGTACCGGAGGGAACGGAAGGCACGCACGGCTCCCCAGCCTAGCGGCCCGCCGAGGGCCGCCCGGCCGCCCGGCCGCCCGGGGTACCCTTCGGCTCGTGGACGTCGCCCTCCTGATCGAACGGGTCCTGGCCGGGGACCGCCGGGGGATCGCCAGGGCGATCTCGATGGTGGAGGACGGCGCCGAGGGCCTCCCCGAGCTCTCCGCTGGCCTGTACCCCCGCACGGGTCGCGCGTACACGGTCGGGCTCACCGGGTCCCCGGGCGTCGGCAAGTCCAGCCTGGCCGAGCAGCTGGTCCGGGCGGCCCGGGGGAGGGACGTGAACGTCGCCGTCCTGGCCATCGACCCGACCTCGCCGTTCACGGGCGGGGCCCTCCTCGGGGACCGTCTCCGCATGCAGGCCCACGCCACCGACCCGGAGGTGTTCATCAGGTCGATGGCCACCCGGGGGCACCTGGGGGGCATGGCCCTGGCCGCCCCCGAGGCCATCCGGGTCCTGGACGCCTCGGGGGCCGAGCTCGTCGTCGTCGAGACGGTCGGGGTCGGCCAGGCCGAGGTCGAGGTGGCGGCGGCCACCGACACGACCCTCGTCGTCGTCTCGCCGGGCTGGGGCGACGCCGTGCAGGTGGCCAAGGCCGGCATCCTCGAGATCGCGGACGTCTTCGTGGTGAACAAGGCCGACCGGCAGGGGGCGGGGGAGGCCGCCCGGGAGCTCCGGGTGATGCTGAAGATGGGCCAGGCCCGGGAGTGGACCCCGCCGGTCTTGGCCACCTCGGCGGTGGAGGGGACGGGGATCGAAGAGCTGTGGGAGGCCATCGCGGCCCACCGGACGCACCAGGAAGCGTCGGGGGAGCTGGAGGGCAAGCGCCGATCCCGCTTGCTCCGCGAGGTCGAGCAGATGGCGGTGGAGCGGCTCCGCTCGCTCGTCCATGACCTCCTGGACCCGGCCGAGGTGAGCGACCTCCAGGACCGCCGGATCGACCCGTACCGGGCCGTCGATATGCTGGTGGAGCGGGTCACCGCGGCCGACCGGACCGCCGGCAGCGACCGAGGGGCCGAAGGAGCGAGCTGATGGCCGGATCCGATCTCGAGGGCGAACGGGAGCGCTGGGAGGACCACTACCGGAAGGCCGGTGAGCGGGACGCCGACTTCGAGACCCTGTCCGGCGAGCCCCTGAAGCCGCTGTACACGCCCGAGGACGTGGCCGGCCTCGACCACGCGCGTGACCTCGGGTTCCCGGGCCACTTCCCGTTCACCCGGGGCGTGTACCACTCGATGTACCGGGGCCGGCTGTGGACGATGCGCCAGTTCGCCGGGTTCGGGTCGGCGGCGGAGACGAACGAGCGCTACAAGTTCCTCCTGAAGCACGGCCAGGGAGGCCTCTCGGTGGCCTTCGACATGCCGACCC
>JACQTL010000408.1 GCA_016210805.1 Actinomycetota bacterium
CATCCCGGACGGCGCCTACGGCTTGTTCCGCCACCCCGTCGAGGGATCACGCCACGGCCGAGTGCTCCTGGTCCAGCACCACGACATCGCCGACCCCGACCACGGTGGCTCCTACACGGTGAAGGTCTATCGCCGTGAGCCTTCGTCAGCCGCACCGGATGGTGAGCGACGTGACGAAGTGCGTCTCGAGCCCGACAGCGACGACCCGCGGTACCGGCCCATCGTCTTGACGTACGAGGAGGGCGTGGACCAGGTCAGGGTGATCGCCGAGCTCGTCCAGGTCCTCGCTCGGGGCTGAGAGCGCCGCCCTCAACCCTCATCCGGGGGTGGCAGGGGGCGGAGCCCCCTGCTCTAGCGCTTGCCGGTCATCTCGTCCAGGCGCTTCTCGATCCGGGCCAGGGCCTCCTGCATCGCGTCGTCGCTGTCCCTGGACTCCGCGCTGCCCCGGTGGATCAGGATGGCGGCGAGGACCACGAACGAGAAGAGCTGCAGGAACTCCGACTGCCAGTTCTCGAAGGTCGACTGGCCGAACCGCTCGATGAACCGAACGACCTCGACCGGCTCCCGGTGCGCCCGCTGGTCCTCCACGAAGACCCGCCATTCCGAGATCCCCTGACCGATCCAGCTCACGAAGAAGAGCGCGCAGAGCGCGATCGACAGCCCGAAGTACTTCCAGGTCTTCACGAGCCCGGCGGACCGTTTCTCGTTGCGGATGCTGCGGACCATCGTGCCGACCAGGTAGCCCACCACGACCGCCATGATCGCCGGCACGAGCACCGCGGCTGCAGTCTCCACGGGATCACCTCCGGGCCTACGAGTACCCGGGGGAGCCTCCCCGCATGCTCGTCCCCGCCGGGCTCGACGGATGTCAGACCCCCGTCCTATGATGTCGAACACATGTTCGAGAAGAGCCCCGGGGGCCGTCCTTCCCGCTTCGTCCACCTGGACGTGCGCTCGTTCTTCTCGCTCAAGGACGGGGCCTTCTCACCGGAGGAGCTCGCCGCGCGGGCGGCGGAGCTAGCGATGCCGGCGGTGGCCCTCACCGACCGCGACGGGCTGTACGGCGCGGCCCGGTTCGTGGACGCCTGCCGGAAGGTCGGCGTCCGCCCGATCCTGGGGGCGACCCTCACCCTGCGGGGGCCGCCCCCTCCTCCCGTGACCGCGGGGGACGGGTCCGTGATCCTCCTGGCCCGGGACGACGAGGGGTACGCCAACCTGTGCCGGCTGATCACCGACGCCCACATGGCCGGGGAGCGGGGTGACCCCGCCCTCGCCCCCGGGCAGGTCTGCGCGCACCCCGGCGGGATGATCGCCCTGCTCGGCCCGGGCTCGCCGCCGGGACGCCTGGCCGGGGCCGGCCTCCCCGACGCCGCCCGCCGGGCGCTGGGCCCGTTCCGGGAGGCGTTCGGGCGGGAGGGCGTGTTCGTGGAGGTCCAGCACCGGCTGGAGCCGGGCTCCGCCGAGGAGGTCCGCGCGCTCCTCCGCCTGGCCGGGGCCGCCGGGGTCCGGGCCGTGGCCGCGAACCCCGTGCGCTACCTGGTCCCGGAGGACGCCTACCTGGCCGACGCCCTGGAGTGCATGCGCGAGATCGTCCCCGTGAACGAGCACAACGTCTCCCGGACCAACGCGGAGGGCTGGCTGAAGCCGGACCCCTCGATGCGCAGCCTGTTCGCCGAGCGGCCCGACCTCTGCGACGCCACGCTCGACGTCGCCGACGCGTGCCGGTTCGACCTGGGGCTGGGGAAGGTCCACTTCCCGGAGTTCCCCACGCCCCCGGGACGGAGCGCGTCCTCGGTACTGGCCGAGCGGTGCTGGCGGGGGATGGACGAGCGGGGGATGGAGGCGACCCGGGAGGCCAGGGACCGGCTCGACGCCGAGCTCGACACGATCCGCCGCCTGGGCTACGCGGCCTACTTCCTCACGGTCGCCGAGATCGTGGACGACGTCAGGGCCATGGGGGTCCGGGTGGCCTGCCGGGGGTCGGCCGCCGGCTCGCTGGTCTCTTACCTGGCCCGGATCTCGGACGTCGACCCGATCCGCCACGGGCTGGTGTTCGAGCGGTTCATCAACCCGTACCGCGACGAGCTCCCCGACATCGACATCGACGTGGAGTCGGCCCGCCGGGAGGACGTCTACGACATGGTCCTTCAGCGCCACGGGGAGGACCGGGCGGCCTGCGTGACCATGGTGGAGACCTACCGGGCCCGGGCGGCGATCCGGGAGGTCGGCAAGGCCCTCGGCCTCCCCGATGTCGAGGTGGACACCGTGGCCAAGGCCTTCCCCCACATCGGCGCGCACCGCATAAGGGAGGCCATCGGCCGGCTCCCCGAGCTGGCCGGGTCGAACCTGGGGGCGGGGCAGCTCGAGACGCTGTTCCGGGTGGCCGAGCGGCTGAACGGGTTCCCCCGGCACCTGGCCCTGCACCCGTCCGGGATCGTGCTCTCCTCCCACGACCTGGTCCGCCGGGTCCCCCTGGAGCGGTCGTACCAGGGGTACCGGATGATCCAGGCCGACAAGGACGACGTGGAGCTCCTCGGCTACCTGAAGCTCGACGTGCTCGGCGTGCGGATGCTGTCGGCGATGCGCCACGCGCTCGACGAGGTGGCGCTGTCCACCGGGGAGAAGGTCGACCTCGACCGGATACCGCTGGACGACGGTCCCACGTTCGACCTGATCCGGGCCTCGCGGACGCTGGGCTGCTTCCAGATCGAGAGCCCCGGCCAGCGCGAGCTCCTCCAGAAGTTCCAGCCCGAACGGTGGGAGGACCTCGTCGTGGACATCTCGCTGTTCCGCCCGGGACCGGTGAAGTCCGACATGGTCACGCCGTTCCTCCGCCGCCGCCACCACCTCGAGCCGCCGGTCTACGCCCATCCGGCCCTCCGTCCGGTCCTGGCCGAGACGCACGGCGTGATCGTCTACCACGAGCAGGTCCTCAAGGCCCTGGCCGCGGTGGCCGGCTACGACCTGGCCGAGGCCGACCGGATACGCCGGCGGCTCGACGACGAGGAGCACCTCGACGGGATGCGCGCGGAGTTCGTCGAGCGGGCCGTGGACCGGGGCGTGGAGCGGATCGAGGCGGAACGCGTGTGGCGGGAGATCGCCTCGTTCGCCTCGTTCGGGTTCTGCAAGGCCCACGCCGCCGCCTTCGCCGTGCCGACCTACCAGTCGGCCTGGCTGAAGGCACACCACCCCGCCCACTTCCTGGCCGGCGTCCTGACCCACGAGCCGGGGATGTACCCCCGCCGCCTGATCCTGGAGGACGCCCGCGGGCTGGGCATCGCCATCCTCCCCCTCGACGTGAACCGGTCCGAGCGCGACTACGTCGTCGAGGAGGTGGAGGAGGTGGATGAGGGGTGGGGGATCCGCCTGGCCCTGAAGGACGTCGAGGGGATGAGCGACGCGGAGCTCCGGTCGATCCTGGAGGCCCGGGCCGACCGCCCGTTCCGGGACGTCGGCGACTTCCTCCGCCGGACCCGGGTGTCGCGCCCGGTGGCCGCGCGCCTGGCCCACGCCGGGGCCCTCGACGGGCTGCCCCGGGGCGGGACCCGCCGGGACCACCTGTACCACGCCATGACCGCCGACCCCGAGCGGGAGGGGCAGCAGCTGGCCCTGGCCCTCCAGGAGCCGGCCGAGCCGCATCTCCGGGAGTACACCGACGCCGAGCGGGTCCGGGCCGAGCTGGAGGTCGTGGAGATGGACGCCTCCCGCCACCTCCTGTCGTTCTTCGAGCCGCTCCTCGCCGACCTCGGCGTGGTCCGCTCCCCCGACCTCCGCCGGCGCCGGGGCGGGGAGAAGGTCATGGTGGCCGGGGTCAAGGTGGCCTCCCAGACCCCGGCGATCCGCAGCGGCCAGCGGATCATCTTCCTCACCCTCGACGACGCCAGGGGGCCGGTGGACGTCACGGTGTTCGAGTCGGTCCAGCCCCGGTGCGCTAGGACGATCTTCCACTCGTTCCTGCTCGCCGTGTGGGGCGAGCTCCGGCGGACCGGCGTGGGGGGCGTGAGCGTCGTCGCCGAGGAGGTCTTCGACCTGGCCCTGCTCAACCGGGCCCGCCGCCAGGGTCGGCTCCGGGAGGCCATGGAGACCGGTGGCACCGGTGGCATGGGGGGCTTCGGCGCGCCGCCCAGGAAGCTCTGGCACGCGAGCGGCGGGTCCGCCGGGTGGTAGGACTACGGGGCGATGGGAAAGCGGTCCACCCGTCCGGCCGAACCGATCCTCCACGTGGACCTCGACGCGTTCTACGCCGCGGTGGAGGTCCTCAAGGACCCCTCGCTTCACGGCAAGCCCGTGCTGGTCGGCGGGACCGGGAACCGGGGCGTGGTGGCGTCGGCCTCCTACGAGGCCCGGGCCCAGGGGGTGGCCTCGGCGATGCCCATGGTCCGGGCCCGGCGCCTGTGTCCCCAGGCCGTCGTCCTCCCCCCGGACTTCGAGGCCTACCGGGCCCACTCGAACCGGTTCCGGGAGGTCCTCCTGTCCTACACCCCGGTGGTGGAGCCCATCGCCCTGGACGAGGCGTTCCTGGACGTCGGCGGGGCGGCCCTCCTGTTCGGCGAGCCGGTCGCGATCGGGGCCCGGATCCGCCGGGACGTCCGTGCCGAGCTCGGGATCACGTGCTCGGTCGGCGTGGCTCCCACGAAGTTCGTGGCCAAGCTGGCCTCCGAGGCGGCCAAGCCCGACGGCCTGGTCCACGTCCCCGTCGGCGAGGTCCCCGGCTTCCTGGCTCGCCTCCCGGTCCGGGCCCTGTGGGGGGCGGGGGAGCGGACCGCCGAGACGCTGGACCGCCTGGGGGTCCGAACCGTGGGGGAGCTGGCCGCGGTCTCTCCCGCGATCCTGGAGCGGGTCCTGGGCGAGGCCGCGGCCCGGACCCTGTCTGAGCTGGCCCACGGGATCGACCCCAGGGACGTCGTCCCCTACGAGGCCCCCAAGTCGATCTCGCACGAGGAGACCTTCGAGGCCGACCAGAGCGAGGAGGAGACGATCCTCCGGGAGGTCCTGGCCCTGTCCCGGCGCGTGGCCGCGCGGCTGCGCGAGGACGGGTACCGGGCCAGGACGGTGGTCCTCAAGGTCCGCCTGGCCAACTTCAGCACGCTGACCCGGTCGCGGACCCTCCCGGCCCCCACCGACCTGGCCGCGGACGTCTACCGGGTGGCCGAGGCGCTGTACCGCGGCCTGCCCGGGACCCGCCGGCGGATCCGCCTGGTCGGCGTCCAGGCCACCGGGTTGGTGTCCGCCGGCGCGGAGCAGCTCGCCCTCTACAGGGGGGAGCGGTGGGGCGAGGTCGAGCGGGCCGTGGACCGGATCGAGCAGCGGTTCGGCCGCGACGCCGCCCTCCCGGCCGCCCTCCTGGCCCGCCGCCCCAGGCATGGGCCCGGGGCGCCGCGGGCATGAATCCGGTGCAGGGGTCTGCCCCTTGACGGGAACGGTTCCTATAATTGGCCACACGGCCTCCGAGTAAGGGACCCGATGCCCCTCTCCGAGCACGAGCAGCGCATCCTCGAGGAGATCGAACGCCGACTCGCCGAGGAGGACCCCCGCCTGGTCGACCAGGTCTCCCGCACTTCCCTGTACACGCACCTGGCCCGCCGGATCAAGCTGGCCGCCCTGGCCTTCCTGGTCGGGTTCGGGATGCTCATGGCCTTCGCCGTCTCGGTGGCCCTGGCCGTGGCCGGGTTCGTGGTCATGGTGCTGTCCGCGCTCCTGGCCTACCGGTACCTGAAGAGGATGGGGCGCGAGCAGCTCCGCTCCCAGCAGGCCGCCGGGCGGTTCACCTTCGCGTCGCTGATCGCCAGGATGTCGGACCGGTTCCGGGGTCCGGGTCCCGGCGGCTCGGAGCAGCCCGACCAGCCCGACCACCCGGACCCCCCGCCGGACCACCCCGACCGGCCGGCCTGAGCCCCCCGAGCCGGTCGACGACCGGTGGACGACCGGTCGGATGGGGACCGTTCGGCGAAATCTTCGGACGAAGCTGTCAGCCGGCTTGCAGCCTGAGCCCACGCACGGTAGAACTTCCTCTCTTCCCCCGGGCAGCGGGCAGCGTCAGCGTCCGTTCGAGACGCAAGCGGCCCCGGCGCGCGGGGGTTCGTCGTCTGGTCGGCCGAGGAAGGGCAGGGAGCGGAGTCGATGGCGCAGACGGAAGGGTTCACCGCGCACCAGGCCACGAGGTTCACGGGCTGCACCCCCAGACAGCTCAGGTATTGGGATCACATCGGCCTCGTGAAGCCGTCGGTCCAGTCGACCGGCGG
>JACQTL010000412.1 GCA_016210805.1 Actinomycetota bacterium
GCAGGCCAGCCCGCCGGAGAGCGAGGCCCGGCCCCCGTCCTGGGCGAACCACGTGGCCAGGGGATAGCCCAGGTGGATCGACAGACAGCTCACCACGCCGTCCAGCAACGAGACGTCGACGAACCGCCCTTCCCCGGTCCGCTCCCGCTCGACCAGGGCCCCCAGGATGCCCACGGCGGCCATCATCCCTCCCCCTCCCAGGTCCCCGATCTGGACCCCCGGCACCGCCGGTGGCCCTCCGGGCGGACCGGAGAGGCCCAGGGCGCCCCCGTAGCCGATGTAGTTGATGTCGTGCCCGACCCGGTCCCGGTACGGGCCGTCCTGCCCGTACCCGGTGATAGCGCAGGTCACCAGGCGGGGATGGGCCTCGCGGAGGGCGTCGTGGCCGGTCCCCAGGCGCTCGAGCACCCACGGCCGGAACGACTCGACCAGGACGTCGGCCGCGGCGGCCAGGCGGCCGAGGACCTCGGGGCCCCGGGGGGACTTGAGGTCCAGCGTGATGGACCGCTTCCCCCGGTTGAGCGCGCGGTGCAGGGCGCTCTCCCCGTCCACGAGCGGAGGGAACCACCGGATGTAGTCCCCCCGGCCCGGTTCCTCCACCTTCACCACGTCGGCCCCCAGGTCGGCCAGGAGCAGCGTGCAGTATCCCCCCGGCAGGAGGCGGGTGAGGTCCAGGACCCGGACGCCGGCGAGCGGCCCGCTGGCGGACATGTCAGTGCCGAAGGCTACCCCCCGGGCCCGACGGGGGCATCCCCCGGCCCCGCCGCCCGGCCGCCCCCGGGGGGGTTGACGGGCTGCTGTAGGGTGGATGGTGAGAGGGCTGAGTCTTGCCGCAAGCCGGTTGCCCGGGCCCGGGATCGCGGTGTTTGGACTCACGGAGGGGCGGGTATGGCGGACCAGATGAACGAGACGGCGCTGGGCATCGACCTCTCCAAGCTCCCCCCCGACCCGCTCCCCCCCGATTTCTGGCAGGAGCAGGCCGCCTGCTACGGGATCGACCCCGAGGTGTTCTTCCCGCCCTCGGAGGAGGATGCCGCCCTGGCCCTCGCCTACTGCAGCGGCTGCTCGATCAGGGAGGTATGCCTGTCCTGGGCCCTGAAGAACAGGGAGCGCTACGGGGTGTGGGGCGGAACCACCGAGCAGCAGCGCCGCCGCCTCCAGCGCCAGGTGGCCTGAGCGACCTCCGCCACCCCCGCGCCCCCCCTATCGGTAGGTCTTCCGGGGGAACAGGTCGGCCGCCGAGCGGATCCGGTCCAGTATCAGGAGCCCGTCCAGATGGTCCACCTCGTGCTGGGCGGCCCGGGCCTCGAAGCCCTCCATCCTGTAGACGCTCCGGCCTCCGTCGGGCGCGAGCCCCTGGAGGACGATCCACCCGGCCCTGTGGACGTTCGCGGTCAGGTCGGGGACCGACAGGCACCCCTCCCTGAGGACCTCCTGGTCCCCCGACTCGACGACCTCCGGGTCGAACAGGACGACCAGCCCGTGGGACGCCCCGGCCCGCGGGTGGCCCGAGACGTCCAGGCAGAAGGCCCGCACGCCCTCCCCCACCTGCGGGGCGGCCAGGCCGACCGTGGCCGGGCCGGCCCGCATCGTGTCCACCAGGTCGCGGGCCAGCCGCCGGAGCGCGTCGTCCACCCGTCCCGCCCGCGCCGCCGGGCGCTTCAGCACGGAGTCGGGGTACCGGACCACCGGGCGGACGGCCACTCAGGCCCTCCCCGCCGCCACTAGAGCGTCTCGACCTCCACGGGGCCGAAGGTGAGGTCCACCCCCAGCTCCCCACCCAGGGCCCGCAGGTCCGCACCCAGGGCGTCGGGGTCGACGCCGGCCGGCACGTCGAGCTCGGCGACCAGCGTGTAGACCGGCCTGTCCTCGGAGACCATCCGGCACGAGACGTCGGTGACGTTCACCCCTTTCCCGGCCAGCAGGCCGGACAGCCGGGCCACGATCCCGGGCCGGTCGGGCGCGTAGGCCACGAGCGTGTGGGTGGCCTGGCTGGGAGGGCCCGCCGCCTCGGCCTCGCGGACCATCACCGACACGTCGAGCGAGGCGACGGCCTCCCGGAGGGCGGCCTCCAGGCCCTCCCTGGCGAGGCCCTCGGGCGCCTCCACGACCAGCATCGAGGCGAAGTGGCCGCGCAGGATCGTCGACGAGACGTCCTCCAGGTTCGCCCCGGCCCCGTAGAGCGCGCCGGTGACCGCGGCCAGGATCCCCGGCCGGTCCGCCCCGATGGCCATCACCGCGTAGTGCGCCACCCGGGCAGTGTCCCACGTCGGACCGCCGGTAGAATCGACGCATGGAACGAGCCGTCGTCCTGGAGGGCGCCCGGACCCCCGTGGGGAGGTTCCTGGGGGCCCTCGCCGACGTCCCCACCGTGGACCTCGGCGTGACCGCCACCCGCGAGGCCCTCCGCCGGGCGAGCGTGGAGCCCGAGGCCGTGCAGGAGATGGTGTTCGGCCACGCCAGGCAGGCCGGGAACGGACCGAACACCGGCCGCCAGGTGTCCGTCCGCTCGGGCGTCCCCCAGGAGGTCCCCGCCTTCAACGTGAACATGGCCTGCGGCTCGGGCACCAAGGCATTCCAGCTCGTGGCCCAGCAGGTCGTCCTGGAGGAGATCGAGGTGGGCGTGGCCGGGGGCATGGAGAACATGAGCCGCACGCCGTTCCTCCTCGACCGAATGCGCTCCGGGTACAGGATGGGGAACGCCACCGTGCACGACGGGATGTACCGCGACGGGTTCCTGGACCCCCTGTCCGACCTGGTGATGGGCGAGACGGCCGAGAACCTGGCCGAGCGGTACGGGATCCCCCGCGGGGAGCAGGACGAGTTCGCCCTCCGCTCCCAGCAGAAGGCCGCCGCGACGTGGGACCGCCGGGCCCTGGAGATCGTCCCCGTCGAGGTCCCGGGGCGCGGGGGCGACACCGTGACGGTGGACCGGGACGAGCACCCCCGGCCCGGCACCACGCTCGAGGGGCTGGCCGCCCTGCCGCCCGCCTTCCGGGAGGGCGGCACGGTGACGGCCGGCTCGTCCTCGGGGGTCACCGACGGCGCCGCGGCGATGGTCCTGATGTCGGAGTCCCGGGCCCGGGCCGAGGGGCGTGAGCCGCTGGCCAGGGTGGTGGCCTGGGCCAGCGCCGGCGTCGACCCCGCCTTCATGGGCATCGGCGTGGTCCCGGCCACCAGGAAGGTGCTGGAGAGGACCGGCCTGTCGCTCCAGGACTTCGACGTGATCGAGCTGAACGAGGCCTTCGCCGCCCAGGTCCTGGCCTGCGACCGGGAGCTGAAGCTCGACCACGACCGGCTGAACCCGAACGGGGGGGCCATAGCCCTTGGGCACCCCATCGGGATGACCGGGGCCCGGATCGTCCTCTCCGCGGCCTACGAGCTCAGGGAGCGCGACCTCAGCCTGGCCCTGGCCACGCTGTGCATCTCCGGCGGCATGGGCATGGCCGTCGTCCTGGAACGCGTCTAGTCATCGGTCGAGGTGGCGCACCCGGGGGACCAGCTCCGAGGCCGGCACCGGCGACTCCTCCAGCGCGTGGAGCAGCTCCCGGAGCCGTGGGGGAGCTCAGCCCAGCCAGACCCACAGGACCATGCCCACGATCACGGCCACGGCCGCCCCCAGCATGGCCAGGTCGGCGCCCCTGATCCTGCCAGGCTTGTAGGCGTTGAACCCCATCTCAGGCTCCCTCCGGGTCCGGGAGGCGGTAGTACCGCCGGAACTGCTCCTCGGACAGCCAGGCGATGTGCTGGCCCACGGTGGAAGCGTACAGCCGGGCCTCGTCCTCGTCCGCGCAGGCCCGCTCGGCCACGGGCCGTCCCCCCGGGTCCGAGATCACCACGCGCCAGCCCCCGGCCCCGTCCTCGGCGCGGACCGTGTAGCGGTTAGCGGTCACACCCGGGGGAGCGGGACCCGAGGCCTGGTCCCCCTCCGCAGGTCCTCCAGGTAGCCCTGGATCCGCCCGAGGATCGAGTCCTCCACCAGGACCAGGTCGGGGTCCACCCCGGAGAGCGCCTCCAGTGCTTCCTCCAGGCGCGTGCCGGCCTCCTCGGCCGCCACCAGCGCCTTGGTCAGCGTGGCGGTGTAGTCGGCCTGGAACGGCTTGCCGTCCCACGGGCAGTGGCCGTGGCTGTCGATCACCTGCTGGACGAGGAACTCCCGTCCGTCCCGCTGGCAGATGCCCCTTATCTTCACGCGCTCTCCCTCGGTCCCGTCGTGACCCCGGACGCGCCGGCGTCCCGCGAGCCCGACACCAGCTCGACGATACGGTCGGCCAGCTCGAACGGGTCCGCCGGCTTCACGAACCAGGCGTCGGCGCCCGACCACCGGGCCAGCCAGGCGTCGTGCGGCCGGTCGAGCAGGATGACGATCACGCCCCCGAACGGCCGGGCCGCGCCCCGGAGGTCCTTGGCCAACGCGAAGGCTCCCGCCCGGGAGGCGATCTCGTCGGCCACGACCACGTCGGGCCGCTCCCGCCAGGAAATCTTCGCGGCTCGCTCGCCGTCGGAGGCCTCCAGGAACTCCAGGGGCTCCCCCAGGCGGCGCTCGATGCTCCCGGTGGCCAGGGCCATGAGCTCGCGGAGCTCCGCGCTCGCCGACATCACCAACACCTTCACGGGGGGCATCCTACCGCGGGCCTGCGGTAGCCTTCGCTCGCCTTCCCCGCCCGTCGGCCCCGTCCCGAAGGAGGAAGCAGTGGACGAGACCTACCAGCGCCAGCTGGTCGCCGAGTTCATCGGAACGTTCGCCCTCGTGTTCATCGGGGCCGGGTCGGTGATCCTGGCCACCCAGCCCGGGGGGGGCTACGCCGGGCTCCTCGGGGTGGCCCTGGCCCACGGGCTCGTCCTCGCGGTCATGGTGTCCGTGCTCGGCCACATCTCCGGAGGGCACTTCAACCCCGCGGTGACGATCGGGGCCTGGGTGGTCCGCAAGATCGACGGCTTCCGGGCCGTGCTCTACGTCGTGACCCAGGTGCTGGCGGGGATCGCGGCCGCGGGGCTCCTCCGGGTCGTCCTCCCCGACGCCGCCCTCCGACCGGGGGGCGGGGAGATCGGCCTGGGCAACACCACGGTGAACTCCGCCGTCGGCCTCCAGGACTGGCAGGCCGTGCTGATCGAGGCCATCCTCACGTTCTTCCTGCTGATCGCGGTGTTCGGGACGGCGGTGGACGAGCGGGGCCCCTTCGGCAAGACGGCCGGGCTCACGATCGGGCTCGTCCTCACCTTCGACATCCTGATGGGCGGCCCCCTCACGGGAGCGAGCATGAACCCGGCCCGGTCCCTCGGTCCGGCGGTGGTCTCCGGGAACTACGCCGACATCTACGTCTACCTGATCGGCCCGGTGAGCGGAGGCGTGATCGGGGCCACCACCTACTGGTTCGCGTTCCTCCGGGGCCGGGAGCGGATCACCGCGCCTCCCAGCGAGGTGCCCATGGAGTCCACCGACCAGGAGTAGGGGCTCCGCCCCCGACTGCCCCCGACAGCGGTGCCGCCTGCGGCGGCTCCCGTTCTGGCCCTGGCCGCGCCACGTGGCGCCGCGGCCCTACCTCTCGTAGCGGGGCTTGGCGGTCGGTCCCCGCCAGGGGAAGCCGATCGTGTGCTGCCAGCACGTCGGGTTGGGGTTGTAGGCCGAGATCCGGACGTCGCAGACCGAGCAGCGCCGCTCGGTCCCCCCGCCCTCGGGCCGGTCGGGGTCGCCCCGTCCCTGCACGTCTCGAGCCTCCCTCACCATACCGTCGAACCCCCGGAGCCAACGGAGCAAGCCGGCTCCACGGGATGATATCGCCACCTCGGGCCGATGCCCAGAAAGGAGGGCTACTTCACCACCCAGGTGTCGCCCGAATGGAGCAGGGCCCGCACGTCCCCGGGCCCCATGCGCTCGGTGGCCGCCTGGATCTGGGCGTCCATGGCCTCGCCGTACACGGACCGGCTCACCGACCTGAACATCCCGATCGCGGTGGGCTGGGTGGGCCCGGTGGAGAGGTGGGCGAGGGCGAAGGCCAGCGTGGGGTCCTCGCGGTGGGCGTCGTGGACGACGATGCGGTCCTCGGGCGTCGACGCCGTCTCGGCGATCTCCAGGCGCCCGTTCTCGCCCACGGCCACGCACCGGGACCCCCCGTCGAACAGGACCGGCTCGCCGTGCTCGAGCCGGATCTGGTTGCGCTGGGCACCGGCCGCCTTGTCCCTGATCGCCCCGAAGGCCCCGTCGTTGAACACGTTGCAGTTCTGGTAGATCTCCACGAACGCCGTCCCAGGGTGGGCGGCCGCCGCCCGGAGGACCTCGGTGAGGTGCTGGCGGTCGTTGTCCACGGTCCGGGCCACGAACGTGCCCTCCGCCCCCAGGGCCAGGGCCACCGGGTTGAACGGGTGGTCGAGCGAACCGAACGGGGTGGACTTCGTGACCTTGCCGAGCTCGCTGGTCGGCGAGTACTGCCCCTTGGTCAGCCCGTAGATCTGGTTGTTGAACAGGAGGATCTTGATCGGGACGTTGCGTCGGAGGGCGTGGATCAGGTGGTTGCCCCCGATCGACAGCGCGTCGCCGTCCCCGGTCACGACCCACACGGAGAGGTCCGTCCGTGAGGTGGCCAGCCCCGTGGCGATGGCCGGCGCCCGGCCGTGGATCCCGTGCATCCCGTAGGTGTCCATGTAGTACGTGAACCGCCCGGAGCAGCCGATCCCCGACACGAACACCAGCCGGTGCGGGGGGATGCCCAGCTCGGGGAGGAAGCCCTGGACAGTGGCCAGGATCGCGTAGTCCCCGCACCCCGGGCACCACCTGACCTCCTGGTCGCTGGTGAAGTCCTTCTTGGTGAGCGAGAGGGCCGCGCCGCCCCGGGCGCTCCCCGGCCCTCCGCCCGATCCGTTCGCCTCGGCCATCTCGCTCACACCCTCCGGAGGATCTCGCGCTCGACCTCGTCGGCCATGATGGGCTGCCCCTTCACCTTGCTGTAGGACTCGACGTCCACCAGGAACCGCCCCCGCAGGAGCAGGGACAGCTGGCCCGTGTTCATCTCCGGGATCAGCACCCGGGGGTAGGACCGGAGGACCTCCTCCAGGTTCCGGGGGAAGGGGCTCAGGTGGACGAGGTGCGCGGCGGCCACCCGCTTGCCCTCGGCCCGGACCCGGCGGACGGCGGCCTTGACGGCCCCGTACGTCGAGCCCCATCCCAGCACCAGCAGCTCGGCGCCCTCCTCGCCGTCGACCTCGAGGAGCGGGACGTCGTCGGCGATCCCGGCGACCTTGGCCGCCCGGAGCTCGGTCATCCGCTGGTGGTTGTCCGGGTCGTAGCTGATGTTCCCCGAGCCGTCCTCCTTCTCGAGGCCGCCCACCCGGTGCTCCAGGCCGGGGGTCCCCGGGACGGCCCACGGCCGGGCCAGGCGCTCGTCCCGGAGGTACGGGAGGAACTCGTCGCCGGCGTTGGGCTCGGTGGTGAACTTCGGGTCGATCTCCGGGAGCGTGTCGGGGTCGGGCAGGAGCCACGGCTCGGAGGAGTTCCCCAGGAACGTGTCGGTGAGCAGGATCACCGGGGTCCGGTAGGTCACGGCGATCCGAACGGCCTCGATGGCCGCGTCGAAGCAGTGGGACGGGGTGTAGGCGGCCACGATGGGGAGCGGGGACTCGCCGTGCCGGCCGAACATCGCGAGGAGCAGGTCGGCGGCCTCCTGCTTGGTGGGCATCCCGGTGGACGGGCCGGCCCGCTGCACGTCCACGACGACCATGGGCAGCTCGAGGGCCACGCCCAGCGAGATCGTCTCCGCCTTGAGGTCCATGCCCGGCCCGCTGGTCCCGGTCACGCCGAGCGCCCCGCCGAACGCCGCGCCGAGGACGGCCCCGGCCGCGGCGATCTCGTCCTCGGCCTGGAGCGTCCTGACCCCGAAGTTCTTGTGGCGGGAGAGCTCGTGGAGCAGCTCGGAGGCCGGCGTGATCGGGTAGCTCGCGTAGAACAGGGGCAGCCCGCTCCTCGCGCTGGCCGCGACCAGCCCCCAGGCCAGGGCGGTGGCCCCCGTCACGTTCCGGTACGTCCCCGGCTTCGCCGGTGCCGGCTTGACCACGTAGCTGTGCGCGAACAGCTCGGTGGTCTCACCGAAGTTGTAGCCCGCCCTGAAGGCGGCCAGGTTGGCCTCCCGGATCTCGGGCTTCTCGGCGAACTTGCTCTCGATCCAGGCGAGGGTCACGTCGGTGGGCCGCCCGTACATCCACGACACCAGCCCCAGCGCGAACATGTTCTTGGCCCGCTCGGCCTCCTTCTTGCTGATCTCGATCGACTCGGTGGCCCGCAGGGTGATCGAGGTCATCGGGACCCGGTAGACCTGGTAGCCGTCCAGCGTGCCGTCGTCCAGGGGGTTGGCCGGGTACCCCGCCTTCTCCAGGTTCCGGTCGACGAAGGCGTCCTCGTTCACGATCACGGTCCCGCCCCGCTCGAGGTCCTTGAGGTTGGCCTTCAGCGCCGCCGGGTTCATGGCCACCAGCACGCTGGGCCGGTCGCCGGGGGTCAGGATGTCGAGCGAGGCGAAGTGGATCTGGAACGCCGACACCCCGTGGACCGTCCCCGCGGGGGCCCGGATCTCCGCCGGGAAGTCGGGCA
>JACQTL010000036.1 GCA_016210805.1 Actinomycetota bacterium
GCGCAGGACCGGGAGGACCGCCCCGGAGAAGGCGCCGAGGGTCGTGAAGACGACCGAGAAGCCCAGCACGAACAACCCCACCGGCAGAAGGCGCTTGCGACGGTCCTCCTGGGGCCCGGTGCCCGAGACGAACGAGAGATAGCCGGGGACGAGCGGCAGGACGCACGGCGAGGCGAACGAGACGAGCCCGGCGGCGAAGGCGAGGGCCGGCGCCCACCACTGTGAGAGCGCCGAATCCACGGCCAGCGCGAGGGGAAGGGGGTCCATGGCCGGCGTCAGACCACGATGCCGAAGTTCGCCGCGATCAGGGACTCCAGCGTGCCGGGATCGATCGCGCCCACGTAGACGTCGACTATGCGTCCCCCCGGCATGACGAAGAGCGTGGTGGGCATCCCGGAGCCACCGGCCGCGCGGAAGAACGCTCCGTTCGCATCGTAGCCGGTTGGGTAGGTGATGCCGGTCTCGTGAGCCAGGTCCAGGCTCGCCGACCGGGTGTCCGACTGGGAGACGCCCAGGAACTGCACCCGATCGCCCAGCCTGCGGTGCACCTGCTCGAACCCGGGCATCTCGGCGATGCAGGCCGGACACCAGGAGGCGAAAAAGTTGATGACGAGCGGCCTGTCGCTCAGGTCTCCGTAGTCGATCGGTCCGCGGTCCTCCAGCGAGGGCAGGGTGAGCTCCTCGAGGGTCCCTCCCTCGCGGAGGTCCCCCGCGTACGACACGCCGGCGGCCGAGGATCGCACCAGGAACGCCCCCCCGGCGAGGACGCCGGAGACCGCCACCGCCCAGACGGCCACGCTACGGAGACGGCGCGACCGGGCTCGGCGGCGCGCCTCTCGCTCGCGAGCCGCCTTCCTGGCGGCCCGTCGCTCACGCTTCGCCTGCGCCACTCACGCCTCCCCGACCGCGACGGGGACCGGCAGGGCCGTCCTCACCGCGACCTCCAGCCGCTCCAGCCCCGCCGAGTCCTCCCCGAGCAGCAGGTACGAGATCGGCTCGTCGGCGCAGACCATCGCCACCCCGTCGTCGTTCGCGACCCACCCGTGCCCCGTCCCGCTGTGCGCCGTCGCGTCCTGGGCGACCGGGAACGCCGTCCGGGACAGGTAGAGGTACAGGCGCTCGCCCCGGCTGCCCCGGTAGACGAAGACGTCGCTGTTCATGCCGTCGAGGTCGGCCCGGCCGCTCGCGGCCAGCTCGAAGCCCTCGACCGACAGGTCCGGGGCCAGCACGGTGGGCGGCTCGGACAGGGGCAGGCGCCCCGTGCGGTACGCGGTGACCGCCGCCTCGATCGGGCCGGGCTGCGAGCCGGTGGACCGGAGGAGGGTGGCCCCCCCGATGGATGCGGCGGTGCCCGCCACCAGGACGAGGAGGAAGGGGGCGAGCCGGCGGCGATCCCGGCCCGCCCCCCCACCGGCGAGGGTGACGGCGGCGCGGACCGAGTCGCGCAGGGGGGAAGGGGCGAGCTCGCGTCCGGCCTCGGCGAGGCGGCGGCCGGTCCGCCCGACCCGCACCTCTCGCCAGCAGTCCTCGCAGTCCAGGATGTGCTCCTCGAATCGCAGCCGGGCCCGGCGGCGCAGGTCGCCGCTCACGTACTGGGCGGCGGCCCGCTCGGGGTCGTGGGCAGCCCGGCGCGAGAGCCTCATGCCTGCTCCTCGACGTGCTCGGCGAGGAGCACCGCGAGCGCCCGCCGCCCGCGGTGTAGTCGGGACAGCACGGTCCCCCGGGGGGTCCCCATCGCCGCCGCCGTCTCGGCCGTGGAGAGCCCCACCAGGTCCACCAGGGTGATGGCGATCCGCTGCTCGTCCGGGAGCTGCCACAGCGCCCCGTGGACGGCGCGCCGGTCGACCCTCCCGATCGCCTCGGCCTCGACGTCGACGCCGGCCACCAGGTCCTGCGTCTCCCAGGGGACCTCCGGCGGGCGTCGAGCCCGGTGGCGGAAGCCCGAGCGGCCGAGGTTCAGGCAGATCGTGGCGAGCCACGGCTCGACCCGTTTCGGCGCTCGGCCGTCCAGCCAGGCCCGGTACGCGGCCAGGTAGGTCTCCTGCACCAGGTCCTCGGCGTCCTCGGGCCGGGGCACCATGCGTCGGGCGATGTTGTAGACCAGGTCCATCGCCGGCATCGTCCTTCTCAGGAAGTCGTCGTCTGCCACCAGATCTCGGCCCTCGACAGGTAGGACGTTTCGGGGGACGCCGTGATTCCCGGTGCCGTCGCTCGGCCCCGAGGGAATCGCCCGGTGCGTTCCGGCGTTCGGCAAGGCGTGGAGGGGCAGCGGGTCCTGGCGACGACGCGGGCGCTGTGTCCGACCTGCCTCCGGGTGGTTCCCGGCGAGACCCTCGAACGGGAGGGCCGCGTCCTCCTCCGGCGGACCTGTCCCCGCCACGGCGCGCAGGAGTCGCTGGTGCTGTCCGACGCGGAGTGGTGGGAGCGGTCCCGCCGCTTCGTGACCGCGGGGCGCAGGCCGGCCTTCACCGCGACCGAGACCGAGCACGGCTGCCCCTACGACTGCGGCTTCTGCCCCGAGCACCGGCAACACGCGTGCGTGACCGTGTTCGAGATCACCGAGGCGTGCAACCTGGAGTGCCCGGCCTGCTTCGCAGGGGACGCCCACGTCCGCCACGCATCGCTCGAGGACGTCGAGGCCATGGCCGACGCCCTGGTCAGGGCGGAGGGCGGGCAGGCGGACGTGGCGATGCTGTCCGGCGGCGAGCCGACCCTGCACCCCCGGTTCTTCGAGGTGGCGGACGCCCTCCGAGCCCGTCCGATCCGGTACCTCATGGTGAACACGAACGGCACGAGGATGGCCAGGGATCCCGGCTTCGTGGCGGGCGTCGCGGAGCGAGGGATGATGGTCTACCTGCAGTTCGACGGGTTCGAGGAGGAGACCTACCGGGCGCTCCGGGGCCGTCCCGACCTCCTGGAGGTGAAGCTCAAGGCCCTCGAGAACCTCGCGGACGCCGGGGTCCGAGTCGTCCTGGTGGCCACGGTGTGCAAGGGCGTGAACGACGGCGAGGTCGGCGCGATCGTCCGGTTCGGTGCCGAGCACCGCGCCGTCCGGGCCGTCTCCCTCCAGCCGCAGTTCGGGGAGGGACGCTTCGTCCCCTTCGAGCCGATGGACCGGATGACGGTGACCGACGTCATCGCGGCCGTGGAGCGCGACAGCGGGCTGTTCACCCGCGACGACTTCCTCCCCATCCCGTGCTGCGACCCCGTGTGCACGGCGGCCACCTACGCCTACGCCGGCCCCCAGGGGGTGATCCCGGTCACGCGGCTCGTCCCCGTCGAGGGGTACCTCGACTACGTGGCGAACGCCCCGATGCCTCACCTGTCGGAGCCGTTCCGGCGCGACCTGGAGGAGATGCGCGAGGTGCTCCTCAGGCTCTACTCTAAGTCGTCGCCCCCGGGAAGCGACCGGCAGGCCGAGGCCTTCCTGTGCGCCTGCGAGCCGCTCCTCGCCGAGATCGAGGGGATCGACGACCTCCCCGACCACATCTTCGCGGTGACCATCGAGGGGTTCATGGACCGGTGGACCTTCGACGTGGCCAGGGCCGCCACCTGCTGCATCCAGGAGGCCCTCCCCGACGGGAGGATCGTCCCCTTCTGCGTCTACAACACGCTCTACCGCTTCGCGCCCGATCACCGGCCGGTCCCCCCGGACGCCGAGCCGGCCCACGGGGCTGCGGCCGCCCGGGGGCTCGCGCCGTGAGCGCGCCGGCCACGGTCGCGGACGCCCGTCTGCTCAAGTCGTGCTGCGCGGACCTGTGGGCCCACCCCGGGATCAGGCTGCTCGCGGGGCCCGCGCTGCGTCCCGGCGGCCTCGACCTCACGGCATCCGCGCTGTCCAGGGTGGACCTGCCGGCGGGGGCCCGGGTCCTCGACCTGGGCTGCGGCCCCGGGGCCACGCTCGGCCACCTCCGCGATCGCGGGTTCCGGGCCGTGGGGATCGACCTCAGCCCCGGGCTCGCCCTGGAGGCCGGGGCGGTGGCGGAGGCCGTGGTGGGCGACGGGGAGCGTCTCCCCTTCGCGGACGGGGCGTTCGGGGCCGTGGTGATGGAGTGCGTGCTGTCGGCGGTTCCCGACAAGGAGGCCGCGATGGGCGAGGTCGCTCGCTCGCTGGGGGCCGGCGGGACCCTCATCCTGTCCGACGTCGTCCTGGAGGGAGCCCTCCCCGCCCCCCTCGACTCGTTCGCCGGCTGGATCGCGTGCGCCGCGGGTGCGCGCTCGGTCACCGGCTACCTCGACCTGCTGGAAGGCGCCGGGCTCCGCGTGGAGGGCTTCGAGTCGCACGACGCGGAGCTCGCGTCCCTGCTCGCGCAGGTCCGGCGGCGGATCGCTCTCGTCCAGGGCGCCCTGCGCGTAGGCTTCGTCGACCCGGCTGCCGGCGGGCTGCCCGCCGACCTGGTCGAGCTGGGCCAGGAGATGGTGGGGCGGGCCATCGACGCGGTGAGCTCGGGCACCCTCGGCTACGCCCTGTTCGTGGCGCGGCGGGGATGAGCGGATGGCCCGCTCGGGCTCCGGTCCCGGCGAGGGAGCGGGCCTTCCCGTAGCGCCGGATCACCTATCGCGGCCGTCGCCCTCGGGACGCCGTCTGCGGCGGGCCTCCTGGCGGCTCTCCGCCCCGGCCTTCGTCTTCTCCATGGCCGCCTGGACGATGCGCTGCCAGTTCGGGACGACCCAGTGCCGGCCGGCGAGCCTCCCGAGCCACCAGAAGTCGATGCCCAGCTCGCCCCGGTACTCGAGGCGGGTGGACCCGCCCTCCTCGGTCAGCCTGAACTCCTCCACGGCGTGTGGCACGGGACCGCGGACGTGGCGGAAGCGGATCCGCTCGGGAGGCTCGAAGCCGATCGCCTCGACGGTGATGGAGTCCAGCAAGCGCAGCCGGGTCCGGTGCAGCGCGACGACGAGGTCCCGCCCGCGCTCGAGCACCTCGAGACCGCCGCGCATCGCGGCCGGCGTCCGGCCGACGTAGGGAGACGAGAGCTGCTCGAACACGAGGTCGCGGGGCGCATCGATCGTCACCTCGAGCGGACCGACCTGGTGGTGGGAACGCCCCCAGCCGAGGTCCAGGGTCAGCCACCCGCGGGTCATCAGGAAGACGAGCGAGGCGACGCCCGCGACCAGCAGCCCGGCCGTGGCGACCAGGGCCCAGGCCACCCCCGACAGCGCGATGAGGGGCGTCGCCCTCATGGGCGTCCCGGACGGGGCCGGAGCGCCAGCACGACGCCCCCCAGGGCCCCCGCCGCGGCGACGGCGGCGATCCACGACGTGGGATCGAGGGGCCCGGAGCCGTGCCGGATGGCCACGACGCCGAGGGCGACGGCCGCCGCGGAGACGGCGGGCACCGCCGTCACGGCGAGAGCCGCCGGGGGGCGGCCCGGGGCCGTGCGCCGATAAGCCCAGCCGGCCGCCAGGCCGGCCAGCGCCGGCTGCAGGTGGAAGACGAGCCCCGATCCGAGGGTTATCGCCACCCAGAGCACGGCGGCGCCAGCGGCCGCCAGGCCCGTGGTGAACAGGGCGATCAACATCCTGGGGCTCATGTTCCCATCGA
>JACQTL010000038.1 GCA_016210805.1 Actinomycetota bacterium
GCGGGGCAGGACCTTCGGCCCTGGAGAGCGATCCGTCCCCGGCCGACCGTCTGCAGGTCTCGGGTGGCCGCGCGGCGGCCGGGCTCGCGGGAGGAGGGGACGGATGAACGATCACCGGTGGGAACGTGCCGCGGCGGCGGGCGGCCTGGTCTTCACGATCCTTTTCGTCGCGGGAGGCCTCCTGTTCGCCGACCAGCCCGGCCGGGACGCGACCGCGAGGGAGTTCTCCTCGTTCTTGGCCGACGCCGGAAACCGGAACCGGACGGAGGTCGCGGCGCTCCTGTGGGGCCTGGCCGGCGTGTCCCTGCTCTGGTTCACCGGGACCCTCCGAGCCCACCTCCGGCTGGCCGAAGGGGGGCCGGGCCGGATCTCCGGAGTGGCCTTCGGCGGGGGGGTGGCCCTGGCCGTGCTCCTGCTGGCCTCCGGCGCGTCGTTCGCCGCCGTCCCGGGGAGCATCGACTACTACCCGCGGCTCCAGGCCGATGCCTGGTCGGCTGCCACGTTCTTCTCGCTGTCGTTCTGGTTGTTCTCGGCCGCGGGTGTGGGGGCGGCCGTCCTGGTGGCCGCCACCTCGGTCCTCACGTTCCGGGCGGGGGCGTTCCCCCGGTGGGTGGGCTGGGCCGGGTTCGCGGTCGCGCTGGCCTCCCTGTTCTCGCTCTTCGGCTGGCCGTTCCTTGCCGTCCCCGCATGGCTCGTGGTCGTCAGCGTGCTCCTCGTCCGCGCGGTGGGGGCGTCGACCGGGCCCTCCACGAGGGAGAGCGCCACGGGGTGAGACCCGCTTGACGGATCGAGGGGGGGTGGCGATGACGACCGCCGATGCGTCCGCCCGACCGCTCGACCGCGAGATCAGGGCGCTGTTCGCGGGGAGCATGGCGATGTACCTGATCACGGTGGTCGTCGGGATCCTGAACGGGCTCGATCTCGTGGAGTTCGACCACGACACCCTCATGACCCACGTGCATTCCGGGGCCCTCGGATGGATCTCGCTCGGGGTGTTCGCCTCGACGCTCCGGATGTTCTCGGAGGGCGACCAGGTGTCCGCGAAACAGGCCCGCCTGGCGCGCGGCCTGGCGGCGTACTCCCCTCTCGCGGTCGCCTTCCTGGTGGCCGCCTTCTGGTCCGGGGTGCACTGGCTGCGCCCGGTTGGGGGGGCGTTGACCCTCGCGGCGATCCTCGGGGTGGCCACCTGGGCGATCCGGCAATGGAAGGAAGGGCGACGGACGGTCGCCCGCCTGGCCATGATCGCCGCCCTGGTCTCGCTGGCTGTGGGAGCCATCGTCGGCGTCGTGCTCGGGCTCGCGACCGCCGGCGCATTCGAGCTTTCGGAGGGGATGTACGCCGCCCATCCCGCGACCATGATCGTGGGTTTCCTCGTCGTGGCCGGGATGGCGATCGGCGAGTGGAAGCTCATGCCCGAGCAACGAACCGCGTCCAGCAGCCGAGCCGGGGTGGCTCAGGTGGGGTGCCTGTTCCTGGCCGGGATCGTCCTCGCCGTGGGCGCCCTGTTCGACATCCTCCCCCTGATCGCGTTGAACCTCCCGCTGGAGGTGGCGGGCATCGTGATCTTCCTCGCCAGGCTGCGGAAGCCCCTGAGAGCGGTCCGGTGGACCGTGCGGGGCAGTGGGAGGCTCTTCGGCCTGTCCGTGGCGTTCCTCGCCGTGAACATCGGGCTCATCGTGTACCTCATCGGGGCCTACGCTGACGACTTCGACGCGGTCCCGGCCTGGCTGATCTTCGCCCTCGGCCACAGCATGTTCATCGGAGTGATGACCAACGCCCTCCTCGGCGTACTCCACGACGCATCAGGGGCGCGGCGTCACGTGGCGGCCTGGGCCGACGACGTGGCCTTCTTCGGGGTGAACCTCGGCGTGACCGGTTTCGTCGTCGGCCTGTTGCTTCAGGAGGCCGTCTTGAAGCGGTCCTTCGCACCGATCATGGGCGTCGCGATCCTCGTGTCCCTCGGCGCGCTGGCAGTGCGCCTCTTCGCCCCCGCCGGGCGATGGCCTTCCTCACCACGCCGCGGGTCGCGGCGAGGGCCTCCCCATACGCCTCGGATCCCATCTCGTGCGGGAGCTTCGTGGAGGTCACGAAGCTAGAGGCGGGCGGCTCGAAGACATTCTGACCCTGGGTCTGGAGCGGACGACGTGTAGACGAGGGCCCCGAGCACCTTCCGGGCGGGCTCTGCGACGGGCTATCTCGCTCTGCGCGGGCGTTTGCGGACTGGACGCGAGGAGGACTTCTCTCCGGGAGCGACCCGTTCCAAGTACACGACCCGGTCCCCGAGCTCCTCGCTCTTGACGGCGAGGATGGAGGCGAGCAGCGTGGGGCGCCCCGACGCACCGCGCGAGAACCGGGACGACAGCGCGACGAGAACCCCGGGGTGGTGCTCCCCGGTCGTGACGTGATCGGAGGCGATGCGGGCGAAGTCGGCCACGTTCTCCGTGAGCACGGTGTAGCCGGCGGCGCGAGCGGCCTCGAAGACATGGGGATCGGAGCTGCCGGCCAGTCCCGGCTCCGAGACCGTCACGGCGTCGATCCCCGCCTCACGCAGGGCCTCGGCCAGGGCCACCGGGTACATCTCGTCCAGGAGGAGCCTCACCGCGCGTCCGCGGCGGCGGTCTCCCGGCGGTGAAGCTCGATGCGCGCGGCGATCTCCTCGGGGTAGGGGGTTCGGTAGCGGACCACCGCGTCGATGTGGGCTCGGGTCACGACCCCGTCTGCGACCAGCGCGGCCGCCGGATCGGGTTCGGAGCCGAGATCCTCGAGCCACATCGCGACCTCCCAGACGTCCGGGCCGCCGACGAGCCCGGCCCGCCGACCCGTCGGGCCGTCACGGAACGTGATAAGGGGGTGCTCGTCGCGGCGGGCGCCTTCCTCCGCGTAGCGCCGCAGGCGGTCCGAGAGGCTCTCCCCCGCGGCCCGGGCCCGCAGACGCAGCCGCTCGGCGAGCCCCTCGTCGAGCCGCACGGATACGTTCACCGACATGCAGGCAGTGTCGCACATTGTCCACACTTGGGCAACTAGCGAGAGGGGCTGCTTCACGGAGCTCCGACCTGTGTTCGGGGCGGCGGCCCCGGCGCAGTTCCTGAACCGCTGGCTGGCCTGGGCGTGCCGGTGCCGGATCCCGTCGTTCGTGAAGCTCGCCAAGACCATCCGCAAGCACCGGGAGGGAATCCTCAAGGCCATCGAACTGGGGCTGTCGAACTCGAAGCTGGAGGGGCTCAACTCCAAGATCCGGGTCATCAACCACCGGGGCTACGGGCACCACTCGGCCGAGGCGCTGATCGCGATGATCATGCTCTGTTGCGGCGGGATCACGGAGCTACCCACTCGAAGGTGAGGAGAACCAGAAATAGGGCGAGATTGCAGCCAAGCGATTGGGCCGGCCGGACGAGGAGATCGAGAGTTTCCCGCACCACGGCGGCGGCCACTTAGGCGCTCAGTTCGAGGAAGCCCAGCGTGAATGGAGGATTGGCGACCAGATCGAGATGTCCCTCGGACTGCCAGCCCATCGCGATGAGCCTCTCCCTCCTCGGGAACGACTCCTTGCCGACTTTGAGCCGGAGATGGATCGAGCCTTCGGCCTCTCAGGGAACCTGACACGAGCTAGATCCCGCGACGCCGGCGTCAGGTTCCCGGATCCGGCCTCAGTCGGCCGCGGCCACGCGCGGGATTCGCCCGGATCCGCTCACAGATCGCCTCGCGGTGAAGTCATAGGCAGGCTAGGGCCTCGTGGACAGTGATGCGAGACGCGCGGGTCGCTGCCGAGTCGGCGGCAAGCGCCCCGACTTCATCTCCGGGGCTCCGCAGGCTCAGTTTGCGCCAAGTCAATCTCCCCCGCGGCCTCTGCCCGAGCCCGGGCGCGAGCGGGGAGGAACACGAGGACCAGCACAGTCCCCACCGCGGCGACGCCCGCACCGACCAGGACGGCGTCACCCATCCCGTCGATGAACGCCGAACGCGCCGCGGCGAGCAGCCCCTCCCCCTGCGTTCCGAGGCGAGCGGCGATCGTTGTCGCCGCGCCGATCGAGTCGCCCGCGGCCTGGGCCACCTGCGCGGGGGCGCCCCGGAGGGCCGGCTCGATGGCCGTCCCGTAGCCCGAGGCCAGGATGCTGCCCAGTACAGCCACGCCCAGCGCTCCTCCGACCTGCCGGGTGGTGTCGTTCATGGCCGAGCCCACACCCGACTTGGCCAGCGGAAGCGAGCCCATGATCGACTCGGTGGACGGGGCCATGGTGAACCCCATCCCCGTGCCGACAATGGCGATGGAGGCGGCCACCACCCCGTAGCCGCTCTCGAGGTCCACCGTTGACAGCAGCGTCAGGGCCGCAGCCACGATGAGCAGGCCCGCGGCGACCACGATCTTCGTCCCGATCGCCTCGACCAGCCGGGCGGACAGCGGTGCCGCCACCACTAGGGCGGCCGCGGGGAGGATCCGGACGCCGGCCTCGAGGGGCGAGTACCCCAGCACGAACTGGAGGTGCTGGGTCAGCAGGAACACCGAGCCGAACAGGACGAAGAACACCAAGGCGATGGCCCCGCTGGCCGCGCTGAAGCGGGGGTTCTGGAAGAACTCCATGCGCAGCATCGGATGGGGGCTCCGGCGCTCCCACCAGATGAACGCTACGGAGAGGACGGCCGCGACCGCGAAGGCGCCCAGGGTCGTCGGGTCGGTCCACCCATTCTCGGGGGCCTCGATGACCCCGTAGACCAAACTGGCCAGCGCGGCGATCGACAGGGCCGCTCCCACCAGGTCAAGGGGTGTGGCCTTCGGATCGCGCGACTCGGGAACCAAAGGCCACCCGGACAGAATGGCCACGGCGACGACCGGGAGGTTCACCAGGAAGACCGAGCCCCACCAGAACCGCTCCAGGAGCCACCCGCCGATCACCGGGCCGAGAACGATGCCGAGCCCGGCCACTCCGGTCCACACGCCGATGGCCCGCCCCCGCTCCTTCGGCGGGAAGACGTTGGTGATGATCGACAGGGTGGACGGCATGATCAGCGCGGCGCCGATCCCCATGGCCGCCCGGGAGGCGATCAGCGCCTCGGCCGAGCCGGCGAAGGCCGCGGCCACCGAACCGCCCACGAACGCGAGAAGCCCGATGTTGAGGGCTAGCTTCCGACCGAACCGGTCCCCCACGGCGCCCATGGTCAGCAGGAGTCCAGCGAACACGAGGATGTAGGCGTCCACCATCCACTGAAGCTCGCTGGCCGTAGCCCGGAGGTCTCGGGCCAACGTTGGCAGGGCCACGTTGAGGATGGTGTTGTCCATCCCGATGATGACCAGGCTCAGGCACAGCACGAGCAGGGCCCACCACCGGCGCTCGTAGGGTTGGCCGTCCAGGCTACTGACCCGAGGATTCACGGCCGGTTCCATGGAAACCTCCTTTTGGTTCGGTTCTAAGTGGTCAGGCGCGAAGATCTTTCGGAGGCGGTTCGGGATGACGACGCCTCAAGCCGTCTCATCTCTCGCCTCAGCGGCAGCGGGAATCGAGGAATCGCCGGCGGGGAACGCCTGCCGTCGACCGTTCAGGAACTCTACGGTTGCGGCGACGACCCTGTCCTCGACGAGGATGCGATGGTGACCGGCGTCCGCGACCCTGAGGATTCGAGCCCCGGGCAGGATCTGGCTCATCGCGACAGCGTCGGAGAAGGGCGCGTCCCGATCTTCCGGGTCGTGGGCGATGAGAACCGGAACGTCGGGATCTCGAGATGCCAGGCGGGACGCGATCCGCCGCCCGTCCAGTTCCTCCCAGACGTCGCTCCCGAAGCGCCTGTCGAGCACCCTCACGAGGGCGTCCATAACCGGAGGGCGAAGCCTGAAGAGCTCGGCGAACCGCGCGCGAACGTGGTCTGCCCGCAGCGCTGGCGCCAGGTATACGGCCGCCCCCGGCTTCAGTCCTCGCTCCATCGCCAGGAGCGACACCAGGCCACCGAAGGAATGGGAGATGAGAGCATGGACGGGGCCCGCGGAGCCGGCTACCTCGAGTAACGCGTCCGCCATCTCGAACGGGTTCGTTCGGCGTCCCGAGCTCGAGCCGTGGGCCGGCAGGTCCATCCCGACCACCTGGTGCCCGCTCTCGACGAGGGGCCGCACGAACGCTCCGAGCCTCGAGGCCCAGCCTCCCCACCCATGAACCAGAAGGATCACCGGGCCGTCGCCAGCGACGAAACCCTGCAGCCCGGCCACCTTGAACGGTTCAGATCCGCGAAGCCATCCACTTTCGCGCGCGCGGCTCCCTTCGCTCTGCGGAAGTCGCCACGGCGTGAACCACAGGATGGAGGCCGGGCGCCCGGCCAGCCTCGGTGAGACGAGGCCCAGGGCCTGCGTGGCCACCCAGGTCCCTCGGAGCGCAAGCTTGCTGTTGGCCGCTCGGCGAGGCATCTCTTCACCCCTTTCGTATTCCGTACCAGCGGTATGTTCTGGCATACTTGCGGTACGTTCGTCAAGTACGTAAGTTAGAGGCTGTGGCAGCTCCCGCAAAACGTCGTCGCTCCCAGCCGGAGCGGTCCGAGGCGACCCGACGCGCCCTGGTCGAGTCGGCCCGAGGTCAGTTCGCGTCCGAGGGCTACTCGGACACACAACTCGATGACGTCGTCCGGAGCGCGGGGGTGACCAAAGGGGCTCTGTACCACCACTTTCAAGGCAAAGCTGACCTCTTTCGCGCCGTGTTCGAACACGAGCAGCGACGGCTGGGGAGGATGGTTTCCGAGGCCTATCAGCGACAGCGAGACCCGTGGAAAGGGTTCTCCGCTGCATGTCGTGCGTTGCTGGAAGCCCAGCTGGATCCGGGCGTGCAGCGGATCACTTTGCTGGACGCGCCCTCCGTATTGGGTTGGGAGCGGATGCGCGAGATCGGGTCCAGGTACTGCCTGCAGCTGGTGAAGAAAGGCTTGGAGGAAGCCATCGCCGCCGGACAGATCGCATCGCGTCCGATCGAGCCCATCGCTCATCTGGTGTTCGGTGCCGTGTGCGAGGGCTCGATGATGGTGGCCCGTGCCGACGATCAGCGCGCCGCGGCAAAGCGCGTGCTGACGGAGCTGAGCACCCTCCTCAATGCCTTCCGCGTGCCGCAGGAATCCTGATGCGGCCCGGGCATCCCCGTGTGACCGCCTGTCACAGGTTCCACTCCGTCATCGTCTCCCGAGTGGAGGAAAGGAGCCAGCGATGATCAAACGCCTCACCGTGCTCGCCGCCGGGGTGGGGGCCGCCTTCTTCCTCGTGGGGACCTAGGCGGGAGGGAGACCGACCCCCTGGCCCTGACGCTCCTCGCCCTCTCGCTCGTGGGAGCGGCGGTCGCGGCCGCGAGAAAGCGAGGGGCGTGAGGATCTTCCTCTCGGGCGCGAGCGGGGTGATCGGTCGCCGCCTGGTGCCGATGCTGGTGGAGCGCGGCCACTCCGTGACCGGGATGACCCGGACGCGCGAGAAGGCGGACACGCTCCGAGACATGGGGGCGGCGCCCGTCGTCTGCGACGTACTCGACGCCGCGGCGACCGGCGACGCGGTCGCGGCGGCCCGGCCGGAGGCGGTGATCCAGCACCTCACCGACCTCCCGCCCGACCTCAACCCCCGGAACCTCAAGCGAGCCTACGCGGCGAACGACCGGGTGCGGAGCGAGGGGAGCGCTAACCTGGTCGCGGCGGCGAAGGCGGCGGGCATCCGGCGCTACCTCGCCCAGAATGTCTGCTTCGCCTACCGGCCCGAGGGCGGTGTCCTCAAGGACGAGGAGGCCCCGATCTTCACCGACGCTCCCCCACCCTTCGACCGGACTGCCCGCATCTACCTGGATATGGAGCGCCGGGTGGCCGGGAACGGGGCCTTCGAGGGGCTCGTGCTCCGGTTCGGGTTCTGGTACGGGCCCGGCACCAGCTACGCGAGGGACGGATACCTCGCGAACGAGGTGCGGCGGAGGCGGTTTCCCATCATCGGCGACGGCACCGGCGTCTTCTCCTTCGTGCACATCGACGACGTGGCACTGGCCACCATCGCGGCGCTCGAGGGAGGCAGCCCCGGCATCTACAACGTCTGCGACGACGACCCAGCGCCGGTGCATGAGTGGCTGCCCGTCTACGCGGAGATCCTCGGGGCGAAATCTCCGTACCGGGTTCCCCGCTGGCTGGGCCGGCTCCTCGGAGGGTCCTTCGCCGCGCTCATGATGACGGAGCTGAGGGGCGCCTCGAACCACAAGGCGAAGCACAAGCTCGGCTGGGAGCCCCGGTATCCCACATGGCGGGACGGCTTCCGCGAGGCGCTGGGGTAGCCTCCCCTGGATCCGGGTGCTAAACGGGATCTGAGACGGGAGAATGACGGGATTCTGACGGGATGCAGCCCGAATCGGGCCGGCCATGGGGAACGAAAAAGGGCCTCTGAACCGCTGCTTCTCTTGGAGCGGACGACGGGATTCGAACCCGCGACCCCCACCTTGGCAAGGTGGTGCTCTACCAACTGAGCCACGTCCGCGCGGTGCGCCTTCGCGCCCACCCGAGTCTAGGCGCCGGGCACGGTCCCATCAACCGCCCTACCGGCCGGTCGAGCCGAACCCTCCCGAGCCCCGCTCCGAGGGCGGCAGCTCGTCGACGACCACCGGCCGCACGGCCGGTACCGCCACGATGAGCAGCTGGGCGATGCGGTCCCCCCGGGCGATCCGCACCGGCCGTTCCCGGTCGAGGTTCACGACGGCGCAGGTGACCTCCCCCCGGTACCCCGCGTCGATCAGGCCCGGCGAGTTCGCGAGGGTGAGCCCCTCCCTGGAGGCCAGGCCCGACCGGGGCAGCACGAGGCCGCAGTGGCCCTCGGGGATGGCCACGGCCAAGCCGGTCGGTACCATGGCCCGCTCCCCGGGGGCCACCTCGACGTCGATGGCCGAGCGGAGGTCGAGCCCGGCGTCGCCGGGACGGGCGTGCGACGGCAGCTCGGCCCCGGGGTCCAGACGCTCGAACGGAAGGTCCACGAGGGCGAAGGCTACCGCGCCCCCGCGTCTCGATGAACTCGAGTCGGTTCCCGAAGCGGGCGAGCCCGCCCGGGCGCCGGGCGCGAAGGGGGCCGGGGATGGAACTCCCCGGCCTCCTTCCATCGTGGTCCCGCGGCGGGCGCCTACCAGGGCCGCCGCAGGCCGACGACGCCTCGCCCTACGAGCAGCCGCTGGTCGCGCCGCAGGACGTGCACACGTAGCACGACCCCGAGGGCTGCATCCGGCCGCCGCAGCTGTAGCAGAAGGGCGCGTCGACCACGCGGGTCTCCGCCGACTCCCGCCGCTCCACCTGGATCAGCCGCGGCTCGTCGGTGGCCCGGGACTCGGCCGTGGCCCCCTCCGACGCCGGCGCGTAGCTCGCGCCGTTCGCCGTCGCGCCGTTGCCGTTGCCGTTCGCCTCCTTGCGCTCGGCGATCGACTTGATCCCCAGGGCCTCGCGCTTCTCGGGCGGCAGGTACTCGAGGGCCAGGCGCCTGAAGATGTAGTCCATCAGCGAGCTGGCGAACCGGACCTCCGGGTCGCTCGTGATGCCCGACGGCTCGAAGCGCAGGTTGATGAACTTCGAGACGTAGTCCTCCAGCGGGACGCCGTACTGGAGCCCGACGGACACGGCGATCGAGAACGCGTCCATCATCCCGGCCAGCGTGGACCCCTGCTTGGAGACCTTCAGGAAGATCTCGCCGATCCCGTCGTCCGGGTACTCACCGGCGGTGATGTAGCCCTCCGCGTCGCCGACCCGGAACGAGATAGTCCTGGCCGGGCGGATCGGGGGGAGGCGCTTCTTGGAAGACCAGGGGAGCTGCGCCGGGCGCTCCTCGACCGGCTCCGCGGCCCTGGTCTTCTTCTCCGCCGAGAGAGGCTGGGCCACCTTGCAGTTGTTCCGGTAGATGGCCACCGCCTTGAGGCCGAGGCGCCAGCCCTCCACGAACATGTTCTCGACCTCCTCGACGGTGACGTCCTCGGGCATGTTCACGGTCTTGGAGATGGCCCCGGAGATGAACGGCTGGACCGCCGCCATCATCCGGACGTGGCCCATGTAGTGGATGGCCAGGTCGCCCATCGACGTGTCGAACACCGGGTGGTGCTCGGGCCTCAGGTGCGGGGCGTCGACCACCGTGTTGCGCTCGGAGATGTAGTCGACGATCTCGCGGCCCTGCTCGTCGGTGTAGCCCAGCCGGCGCAGGGCCCGGGGAAC
>JACQTL010000042.1 GCA_016210805.1 Actinomycetota bacterium
CGGCAGCGTGTTCGGCTACGCCCAGTTCCTGGGCAAGGACGGGGAGCCGATCGCGCCGCAGGGGCCGCCCACCCTGGGCTTCTCGTGGGGCGAGCACGAAGAGCTCACCCCCCTGGTGGTCAGGGAGGGCCGCCGTCCGCAGAGCTCCGGCGAGGTGGCCATGGACGCCGCCACGGCCCGGGCGCACGGCTTCTCTGTCGGCGACCGGGTGACGGTCCTGTTCCACCAGGTCCCCAGCGAGGAGTTCGAGATCGTCGGGATCGCCGGGTTCGGCGAGGCCGACAACCTGGCCGGGGCCACCCTGGCCGCCTTCGACACCGAGACCGCCCAGCGGGTCCTCGGAGCCGAGGGAGCATTCAACACGATCAACGTGTCGGCCGAGGACGGCGTGTCGATCCAGGAGCTCCAGCAGCGCATCTCGGCGGTCGTCCCGGAGGGCGTCCAGGTCATCGCGGGAGCCGCCGCCGCCGAGGAGCAGGCCCAGGAGATCCGGGAGGGACTCTCGTTCTT
Organism: Actinomycetota bacterium; assembly: GCA_016210805.1. GTDB lineage: Bacteria > Actinomycetota > UBA4738 > UBA4738 > JACQTL01. The sequence continues at coordinate 511 of JACQTL010000042.1, forward strand.
CAACACCTTCCTGCTGGTCTTCGCGGGCGTGGCGCTGTTCGTGGGGGCCTTCATCATCTTCAACACCTTCAACATCCTCGTCACGCAGCGGACCCGCGAGCTCGCCCTGCTGCGGGCCCTGGGAGCCAGCGGGGGACAGGTGATGCGCTCGGTCCTCCTGGAGGCGCTGGTCGTGGGGCTCGTGTCGTCGCTCGCCGGCCTGGGGCTGGGGATCCTGGTCGCCGTGGGCCTCCAGGCGCTCCTGGAGGCCCTGGGGGTGGACCTCCCCAGCGCGGGGCTCCAGCTCCTGCCCAGGACCGTGGTCGTGGCCCTGGTGGTCGGGGTGGTCGTCACCGTGGTGGCCTCGATCTTCCCGGCCCGCAGGGCGGCCCGGGTCGCGCCGATCGCCGCCCTCCGCGAGACGTCCGTCGACCAGACCACCGGGCTGGGCCGGCGGGCGGCCATCGGCCTGGTGGTCGGGCTGGTCGGCGTCGCCGCGCTCGTCGCCGGGCTGGTCCTCGACCTGTCGAACGCGATCTCCTACGTCGGGCTGGGCGTCGGGCTGGTGTTCATCGGGGTCACCGCGCTGGCCCCGCTCTTCGCCCGCCCGGCCGCCCGGGCGATCGGCGCCCCGCTGCCCGCCCTGCGGGGCGTGCCCGGGAAGCTGGGCCGCGAGAACGCCATGCGGAACCCGAAGCGCACGTCCTCGACGGCGGCCGCCCTGATGATCGGGATCGCCCTGGTCTCGACGTTCGCCATCATGGGGTCGTCGCTCAAGGCCTCGGTCGTCCGGACCGTCGAGGAGACCTACCGGTCCGACTTCATCGTGACGGCGACCGACGGGTTCTCGCCGTTCAGCCCGCGGATCGCCGACGCCATGCGCCGGCGCGCCGAGATCGCCTCCGTGTCCGAGATCAGGTGGGGGCAGTGGCGCGACCCGGCCACCGACCAGGTCCTGGCCCTTCGAGCGGTGGATCCCGCCACGATCCTCGAGGTGGCGACGGTCGACGCGGTGGCGGGCTCCATCCGTGACCTTCGCTCGGGGACGGTGGCCGTGGACGTCGAGGTCGCGTCCGGCCGCGGGCTCTCCGTCGGCGATGCGCTCGAGATGGAGTTCGCGGCCACCGGGGTGCGCACGTTCCGGGTCGTCGCCGTGTACGAGGTCCACGAGATCCTGGGCGACTACGCCGTCGCGCTCGGGACGCACGCCGACAACTTCAGCCAGGACGTGGACCAGACCGTCTACGCTCGGGTGGCGCCCGGGTTCTCGCTCGAGGAGTCCCGCCGGGCCGTGGACGAGACCGTGGCCGCCTTCCCGAACGTCAGGGTCCAGGACCAGACCGAGTTCAAGGAGGAGGTCGGGCGCCAGATCGACCAGGTGATGAACCTGCTGACCAGCCTGCTGCTCCTGGCCATCCTGATCGCGCTCCTGGGCATCGTGAACACGCTGGCCCTGTCCGTGCTGGAGCGGACCCGCGAGATCGGCCTCCTCCGCGCCGTGGGCATCTCGCGCAAGCAGACGAAGTCGATGATCCGGTGGGAGTCGGTGATCATCGCCGTGTTCGGCGGGGTGCTCGGGCTCCTCGTCGGGATGCTGTTCGGGTCGATCCTCGTCACGGCGCTGGCCGATGAGGGGGTGACCGAGCTCGTCTTCCCGGTCGGGAGGCTCGTGGTCTTCCTGGTCGCGGCGGCGGTGGCCGGCGTGCTGGCCGCCGTGCTCCCGGCCCGCCGGGCCGCCAACCTGAACGTGCTCCAGGCCATCTCGTACGAGTAGGCTTTGCCGGCCATGCGCGACGACCGCTCCGGCTCGGGGCGCTGGACCCTCGGCCTGGTGCTGATCGTCCTGGGCGTTCTGTTCCTGCTGGACAGCCTGAACGTCCTGGACGACCCGTTCGGACGGCTGTGGCCGGTGATCCTCATCGCGATCGGGGCGTGGCTGTCGTTCTCCTCGGGCTTCCGGAACCTCCTGGGACCGATCCTCCTGTTCCTGGGGGTCGGGTTCCTGCTCTCGCAGCTCGATGTGATCGACGACGACTGGATCGGGCGGTGGGGCTGGCCGGTGATCCTGATCCTGATCGGGCTGTGGTTCGTCCTCCGCCGGCCACTTTCCCGACGGCCCTCGATCCGGGAGGACTGGTTCGACGTGATGGCCATGATCGGGGGAAGGCGGGAGACCGTGACCAGCCGGGAGTGGCGGGGTGGCGAGGCCACCGCGTTCATGGGCGGGGTCGAGATCGACCTCCGGGATGCCCTGCCGGTGGCGGACGGGGCCCGGGTGGAGGCCACCGCCTTCATGGGGGGCATCGAGATCTACGTCCCCCGGACCTGGGTGGTCACGGTGAAGGGCGTACCGATCCTGGGCTCGGTCGAGGACCACACCCGGGTCTCCCGGGAGACCGACGAGACGCAGTCCCCCGACCCGGACCTCCCCAGGCTGCAGGTCCGGGCCACGGCGATCATGGGGAGCGTGGAGATCAAGCACGGGTAGCGCGTGGCACGATGGAACCCGTGAGCTCGCAGGAGGGACCCCACCGCGCCGCGGTCGTGACCGTGTCCGACGGCGTCTCGCGGGGGACCAGGGCGGACGAGTCCGGGGACGTGGCCGCGGCCATGCTCGGCGACGCCGGCCTGGAGGTCGTCGAGCGGTCGGTCGTTCCCGACGAGGGGCCAGAGATCGAGGCCGAGATCCGCCGGCTCGCCGCGGCGGACGTGGAGCTCGTCGTGACCACCGGGGGCACGGGTTTCGGGCCCCGGGACGTGACACCCGAGGCCACCCGGGCGGTGATCGACCGGGAGGCCCCCGGCCTGGCCGAGCTGATGCGCGCGGCGGGACTCTCCAGCACCCCGAACGCGGCCCTGTCCCGGGCCGTCGCGGGGACGATCGGCCACTCGCTGGTGGTCAACCTCCCCGGGAGCCCGAGAGGGGTGGGGGAGAGCCTGGGAGCGGTGCTCCCGGTCCTCCCGCACGCGCTGGCCCTCCTCGGGGGCCGGACGGGTCCCCATCCCACGGGGCATGCCGGCAAGCACGGGGAGCGGGCCCCCGACGCGGGCGGGGTGGAGTGGGAGGGCGGGGAGGCGCCGGGCGGCGACACGGTCCTGGCCACGGCCGTCCGGGTCCATGGGAACCCGCCGTGCCGCCCGGGCCAGCGCCTCCTGATCGGTGCCGGCGGCCCGCTGGAGGGGACGCTGGGATGCGCCGAGTTCGACTCCGCGGCGGTGGCCGACGCGCCCGGCGTGCTGGCGTCGGGGGAGCCGGCCGTCCGGACCTACACGCACGACCTGGGCGACGTCGAGGTGTTCCTTGAGCCGCGTCCCGGGCCGCCCCGGCTCGTGCTGGTGTCCGCCTCCCCCGTGGCCCTCGAGCTGCTCAGGCTGGGCCGTCGCTTCGGGTACCGGCCGGTGCTGGTGGAGCCCAGGGCCGAGCGGGTCACGCCCGAGCACCGGGCCGCGGCCCAGCTGGTCGTCCGGGACGTGGGGGAGGTCTCCCTGGACGGGAGCACGGACCTGGTGTGCACCGACCACGACGCCTCGGGGGTCGGGGAGGCCCTGGCCGCCGCGCTCCGCTCGCCGGCCCGGTTCGTGGGGGTCATGGGGAGCCGCCGCCATGTGGGCCCCCACGTCGAGGCCCTGCGGGCGATGGGGTTCTCGGACGAGGACCTGGCCAGGGTCCGCTCGCCGGTGGGCCTGGACGTGGGGGCCCGAACCCCTTCGGAGATCGCCCTGTCCATCCTGGCGGGGCTCCTGGCCGCCAGGGCCGGGAAGGACGGTGGGTGGCTGGACCGGCCCTGACCCCGCCCGGCGCGGCGTGGTGGCGGGGCGGGGCGATCTACCAGGTCTACCCGCGGAGCTTCGCCGACGGGAACGGGGACGGCATCGGCGACCTCCCGGGCGCGGCCGACCGACTGGAGCACGTCGCCCGCCTCGGTGCGGACGCCGTGTGGCTCGCACCGATCAACCCGTCGGGCGGCGTGGACGGCGGGTATGACGTGACCGACTACCTGGACGTGGACCCCGTGTACGGCGGGCTCCCCGGGTTCGAGCGGTTCCGGGACCGGGCCCACGAGCTCGGCCTCGGGGTGATCCTGGACTGGGTGCCCAACCACACCTCCGACCGGCACCCGTGGTTCGTGGAGGCCCGGGCGTCCAGGGACTCCGCCCGCCGCGACTGGTACGTGTTCGCCGACGGGAGGGGTGACGGGCCTCCCAACAACTGGAGCAGCCGGTTCGCCGGGCCGGCCTGGGTGCCGGACGAGGCCACCGGGCAGTGGTACCTCGCCTCGTTCTACCCGCAGCAGCCCGACCTGAACTGGAGCAACCCCGAGGTCCGCGCGGCCATGGCCGACACCCTGCGCGTGTGGGTGGACAGGGGGGTGGACGGGTTCCGGATCGACGTGGTCCACCGCCTGGCCAAGGACCCGCTCCTCCGCGACAACCGGGAGGCCGCCGCCGACCCGCCAGCGGGATACGGGCGGAACCCGGGCTGGTACACGACCCTCCACCTCCGCGACGAGAACGGCCCCGAGGTCCACGGGTACCTGAGGGAGATGCGGGCCGCCGTCGGCCCGGGCACGCTGCTCCTGGGCGAGGTGTGGATCCTCGACCTCCGCGAGGTGGTCCGCTACCTGTCGCCCGGCGAGCTCGACCTGGCCTTCAACTTCCCGTTCGCGCTCTCTCCCTGGAACCCCGGTCCCATGGCCGAGGTGATCGAGCTCACCGAGGAGCTGTTCGGTGCGGGCTGGCCGGCCTGGCACCTCTCGAACCACGACATGGCCAGGGCGGGCACGCGGTTCGGCCCCCGGACCGTGCGCGCCGCCGCCGTCCTGCTCCTCACCCTGCGCGGGACCCCCGTGCTGTACATGGGGGAGGAGATCGGGATGCTGGACGGGGTGGTCCCGCCGGAGCGGGCTCTCGACCCCGTCGGCCGGGACGGCTCCCGGACCCCGATGCAGTGGGACGCCTCCCCGAACGCAGGCTTCGCGCCCCCGGGCGCCGAGCCCTGGCTCCCGGTCGCGGCCGGGTACCGGGACCGCAACGTGGCGGAGCAGGAGGGCGATCCCGACTCCGTGCTCGCCCTGTACCGCCGGCTGCTGGACGCCCGGCGCCGGCACCCGGCCCTCTCCACCGGGACGTTCCGGATGCTGGAGGCCCCGGCCGGAACCCTGGCCTACGAGCGGGCCGGCCCGGGAGAGAGGTTCGTCGTGGCCCTGAACTTCACTGAGGACCGCCGGGAGGTGCCGCTGGCGGCGGGGACCGTCGAGGTGGCCAGCTCCGTCTCGCTCGAGGGCCGGGAGCTGGAGGGTGTCGTGGCGCTACCCCCCCACGGCGCCGTGGTCGTCCGGGGCGGGCACTAGTCCGTAACGGACTACTATTGGCACGCCGGCGGCCTCGCCGGTCGCCGCTACGTGCCGCGGTCGAGCTCGTCGAAGCCCGGCAGGCGTCGCCAGTCCTCCACGTCGTACAGCGCCCTGAACCGCTCGCCGCGGCAGTCCGGCTCCCTGGACCCGAGCACGGGGTCGCGGGGCTTCTTCGCGAAGTCGAAGACGTGCTCGTAGCTCGTGGTCGTCTCCATCCGGCCCAGCGGCTTCAGGCCCCAGTTGTCCGCGATGAACCGGGCCGGCGAGGAGAACTCGCCGACCTCGTGATCGACGAGCCCCCGCTGCGCGTAGGGGCTGATGATGATGAGCGGGACGCGTATGCCCAGCCCGAACCGGTCCACCTCAGGCGGGGGCACGTGGTCGTAGAAACCTCCCCACTCGTCCCAGGTCACGAAGATGGCCGTGTGCCTCCACATGGGGCCCTCCATGATGGCGTTGACCACCCGGGTCACGAAGTCGTGGCCGTGACAGACGCTCCACGGCGGATGGTCGGAGAGCTCGTATCGCGGCGTGATCCAGGTCACCGAGGGCAGCTGGCCGCTCCGGATGTCCTGGACGAGCCGATCCACCGGCCGGATGCTCTTCGCCCACAGGTCGTCGTCGTGGAACACCCGGTCGATCGGCGTGTACGAGTTCCAGATGTACCCGACCTGGTGGGGCTCGGCCGCGTAGTGGGCCCAGTCGAGCCCCAGGCGGTTGAGCTGCTCACCCTGCGTCTCGATGGAAAAGCAGGGCCTGACCCGCTCCCCGGGGGGCGGCCCCTGGTCCGGCTCGGTCGGGGGGTTGTCGGTCACGAGGATGTAGCCCCCCTCCGGGACGTCGCATCCCCACGTCTTGGCCAGCCCCCGGTCCTTGCGGACCCTGCGGACCTCCGGGCTCTGCACGGGCGCGTCCCACGTGTCGGCCGAGGTCCCCGCGATCATGTAGAGGTGCTGGGGGAAGGAGTTCCCCCTCGAGGACGCGAAGAAGCTGTCCGAGAGCACGAACTCCCGGGCCCACGCGAAGTAGTTCGGGATGTCCTCCTCCCAGAACTGCGTGTAACCGAATATGGCCTGCCTCTGGGTGTCCGTGAAGCCGTCCATCCTCCCGCCGTCGACGTGGCGGAGGTTGGCGTGCCAGTCGTGGGGGAGGTCGCCGAGGGTCCATTGCGATGCCCGGGCGAGGGGCACCGCCTGGCCCTCGCGGTTGCCCTCGGTGGCCCCGTTGCCTCCGGGGAACCGGCCGAACAGGTGGTCGTAGCTCCGGTTCTCCATCATCAGGTAGACGACCCGCTTGATGGGCCAGTTCGTGTCGGCGCCCATGACCCGGCGGAGGACCTGCTCGGCGGAGGGCAGCAACGGCCCGCCACCCCCCCTCGAGCACGACGCCAGGAGGGCGGTCGCGGCGGTGGCCAGGCTGCCCTTCAGGAAGTCACGGCGCGTGAGGGCGCGCGCGATGGATGCGCTTTCCTCGATCCGGTCCATGCGGGGCAGCGAGTCTAGCCGACCGTCCGGGCGAGGGGGGTCCTGCCGTCAGCCGCCGGGGCCTTCGGGGAGCGGGGGCTCCGGCCCGGCCAGTCGCGTGACCACGGCGTTCGTGCGCTGGAAACGGACGACCCCGATGCCGATCGTGGCCACGCCGACCGCGATGAACGTCCACCCCAGGGCGGCCAGGGCGAACCCCTCGAAGAAGTGGATCGCCGAGGCGCCCGCCGCCACCAGGGCGATCGCCGTGCGCGCGTAGGCCAGGATCGTGCGCTCGTTGGCCAATCGGGTGCGATGCACCGCCAGACGGTCCCGGAGGAAGGCGTCCTCGCCCATGCGGCGCCCACTCTACCGGCGCCGATCCCGGCCCGTGCTGTCACACATCGGACCATCCGGACGGTGGGTGACGAAGCCCACCCGGTGCGGGATACTGCACTCTCGTGCGCGATTCCCCCGGATCCCGTTCCGTCACCCCCCGCAGCGTGCGCGCCAGGCAGCGCGCGGCGCGCCGTCGCAGGGGCTTCCTGGCCTTCGTGGCGGCCGCCGTGGCCCTGGTCGTCGTCTTCGCGGTCTTCCGGCCGTTCGACGGGTCCCCGGCCGGCGGCCAGACGACGACCCAGCCCGGGAACGGCGACGGAGGCGGCGGGAACGGCGGCAACGGCGGGGGCGGGGGCAACGGCGGAGGCGGAGGCGGCAAGGCCACCGACCCGGCCGAGGCCATCGAGAACATCGTGTTCATCGTCAAGGAGAACCGGACCTTCAACCACTACTTCGGGAAGTACCCGGGGGTGGACGGGACGACGGTCGGCGAGCTCTTCGACGGCTCGAAGCACGACCTGGCCAAGGCTCCGGACGTGATGCCCCACGACATCACGCACGGCTTCAACTCCGCCCTGTACTCGATCAACGGCGGCGAGATGAACGGCTTCAACAAGATCGGGAGCGGGCAGGATCTCACCGGGTACACGATCCACGACCGCGACTCGATCCCCAACTACTGGGCCTACGCCGACCGGTTCGTGATCGCCGACCAGTTCTTCTCGTCGATGTTCGGGCCGACGTTCCCGGAGCACCTGTACACGGTGGCCGCCCAGGCCTACGGGATCGTCGACAACAAGACCAACGCCGACACCCCCGGCAACTACTGCGGGGATCCCAAGGAGTACACGAAACGGTTCCGGGACGACCTGACCAAGGCCGAGATCGACGAGATCATGCGGCTCGAGCGGGAGATCACCAAGGACTACCCGGACAACCTGTACCGGATCGCCAGGTACTGGGAGGAGATCCGGACCTGCATCGACATCCCGATCATCCAGGACCAGCTCGAGGACAAGGGCATCTCCTGGAAGTACTACGCCCTCCCGGACAAGTGGATGAACGCCCTCCAGGCCATCCGCCACGTGTACGAGGGGCCGATGTGGAAGAAGGTCGTCGACCCGGCCACCTTCAAGGAGGACGCCCGGTCCGGCAAGCTGCCCCAGGTCTCGTGGCTGATCCCGCCCGAGGGCCTGAACGAGCACCCCGGGGCCGGCCAGAGCGTGTGCGCCGGCGAGAACTGGACGGTGGCCCAGATCAACGCGGTCATGGAAGGCCCGCAGTGGCCCAACACGGTGATCGTGCTGGTGTGGGACGACTTCGGCGGGTTCTACGACAACGTGCCTCCACCCCACGTGGACATCATGGGGATGGGGCCCCGGATGCCGGCCCTGATCATCTCGCCGTGGACCAAGCGCGGCGACAACCCCGAGGGCGGCTACGTGGACAGCACGGTCTACGAGTTCTCCTCGGTGCTGAAGCTCATCGAGGAGATCCACGGGCTCGAGCCGATGACCGACCGCGACGCCAACGCCAACTCGGTCGCCGAGGCCCTCGACTTCACCCGCGAGCCGAACACCGAGCCCCTGGTCCTCGACTACCGGGATGACTGTCCCTACAACACGAACCCCGACGGGTAGATCCCGGTCGAAGGCCGGGACCTTCGTCCCCGGCACGACGGGCCCACCGTCCCCTGCACCTCGGTTCGACCCCGCTCATAATCCGGTCGACTCCACTCCACGGGAAGGGAGGTGGGATGCATGAGCCTGACCGATCGAGAATGGTGGGCGGTGATCCACGGGATGGGGTTCGGGGCCCTGTTCCTGCTGGCCTTCGCCGGCGGGCTGGCCGGCCTGTACAGCCTGCGGCCCGGCCTGGTCACGACCAGGGGGATCGTCGAGCGGACGCGCCGCCTGCTCCTGGGGACGTGGGGGATGGCAGTGGCCGCGTGGGGGACGGTCATCACCGGAACCTGGATCGTCTATCCCTGGTACCGGGACGCGGCGGACCCCGAGGCCCCGCGGACCCTCCTCCTGGCCAGCGAGGCCACCGCCAACTGGCATGAGTTCGGCATGGAGTGGAAGGAGCACGTCGCGTGGATCGCCCCCATCCTGGCGACCGTCGTGGCGTTCGGGGTCACCTACTACGGGAGGCGCCTGATCGAGCACCAGGGTGTCAGGCGGGCCCTGATGGTGACGTTCGTGGCGGCGTTCGCGGTGGCCGGCGTGGCCGGAGCCCTGGGCGCCTTCATCACGAAGGTGGCACCGGTCCGATGACCGGGGCGGAAGGAGGCACGATGGATGCGCGGGAGCTCGAGCAGCGACCCGAAGAGGAAGCGGCGACATCCACCGAGGCGCCCCTTTCGTTCGGCCCGCTGGCGGCGGCGTTCCTGGCCGCGGGGATCGGTGCCCTGGTCCTCGGGATCCTGACCACGCTCGCCTCGGCGAGCTCTTCGATCAAGGACGCGCTGGCCTTCACCGATCCGGTGGGGCCGCTGTCCGGCAAGACGACGATCGCGGTGGCGGCGTGGGTGGTGAGCTGGCCGATCCTGCACCTGGCCCTCCGGCGCCGCGATCCGGCCCCCGGGAAGGTCTACTGGGCCACGGCGCTGCTAGTCGTCCTGGGCCTGATCGGGACCTTCCCGACGTTCTTCGAGGCGTTCGCGGCGGAGTAGCCGGGCCTACCTCTCCTCGAGCCTCTCGGCGTTCTCGCGGGCCAGCTCCCGGAGGTGATCCGGCCACTGCTCACTGTCGCGGACCAGCCTGAGCCGGGTCCCGGTGCAGCTCTTCAGGAGGGGGAGGGGGTCCGGTGGCCGGGGTCTTCCCCCGAACCGGAAGGCGTGCTCGAAGTTGTGCGACCGCTCGACCCGCTCCGTGAGGTGGGGCAGCCCCCAGTTGTCGGCGATGAACCGGTGGGGAGAGACGAAGTCGCCGGGCTCGTGGTCGATGTACCCCCGCTTCGCGTAGGGCGAGATCACGAGCATCGGGACCCGGAAGCCGTAGCCGAACGGGTCCACCTCCGGAGGGAGCACGTGGTCGTGGAACCCGCCCCACTCGTCCCAGGTCACGAAGATCGCGGTGTGCTCCCAGATCGGGCTCCGCATGATCGCGTTCACGATCGAGGTGGTCCAGTTCTGGGCGTGGCAGGTGCTCCACGGAGGGTGGTCTGACAGCTCGTATCGCGGTGTGATCCAGGTGACGGCGGGCAGGGCCCCGGCCCGGATGTCGGTGAGGACGCTGTCCACGGGCCGGATGTGCCGATCCCACAGCTCCTGGTCGTTGAAGACGTGGTCGATCGACGCGTAGGCGTTCCAGATGTATCCGACCTGGTGCGACTCGGCCGCGTAGTAGGCCCATGGCACGCCGATCCGGTTCAGCTGGTCGCCCTGGGTCTCGAAGTCGAAGCACGGGTCCACGTTCGCGGTGGTCCCGTCCTCGAGGTCGACGATCACGTACTGGTCGTCGAAATGGTCGCACCCCCAGGTCTTGAACGGCCTTCCGTCGACGATCCGCGGGTGTGACCTCTCCGGGTTGTCGTGGGCCCCCCCGGACTGCCCGGCGATCATGTACAGGTGGTTCGGGTACGAGGGGCCGAGCGCCGAGGCGTAGAAGTTGTCGCACAGGACGTACTCGCGGGCCCAGTGCCAGTAGTTGGGGACGTCCTCCTCCCACTGCTGCGAGTACGCGTAGTGGTCGGAATAGGGCGTGTCGTCGGCGAACCCGTCCATCTTCCCGCCACCCCGGTGACGGAGGGCGGCGCCGTAGTCGTGCGGCAGGTCGCCGGGGAGCCATTCGGGGCACCGGATGAGCGGCACCTCCTTCCCGTCGCGGAGGCCCGTGGTGGCGCCATCGACCCCGGGGAAGCGGCCGAAGACGTGGTCGAAGCTCCGGTTCTCGAGCATGAGGTAGACCACTCGCTTGATGGGCCACCTCGTGTCCGCGGAGGCGACGGGGTCCTCGGGCGTGCCCACCCGGTAGGTCGGCCCGCTGACCGGCGGCCCCTTCTCGTCCTTCCCGCCGGTGCAGGCGGCCAGGAACGCGGCACCCGCGGACGCGAGCGACCGGCGCAGGAACTCACGGCGGCCGGGACGGTGATGCATCGGAGCAAGCAAGCGAGTCTAGCAACGCCCTCCGGCCGGAGGCCGGTCGCGGTGATCCTCCGGGTTGCTTGCCCCGGTGTGGCCTCGGCCCCATCATCCACACGGGGGAGATGAGGATCGGAGCGGCCGCCGGCCCGGGAGAGGGGGATCGTCGGTCCCGGCGTACGCGGCCGGGGCGCGCCGACTCCGACGCGGGGCGCACCGGGCTGCTGGACGTCCTGACCTTGGAGCTGGGCTTCGTCCGCGTCCGGTGGTTCGGCATCGCCCTGGCCCTCTACCTGATCCAGGCGGCCCGCACCGGGCCGGAGCCCCGCCCCTCGGTGGCGAGCAGCGTGGCGAGCGTCGTGGTGGTGGGCGTGTTCGGGATCATGAACCTGGCCATCAGAGCGGGGGCCCGGCGGGCCACCGAGCCGCGGGCCGCCGCCCGGGTGGGGATGGCTGCGTTCGGCGCCGATATCTGGGTGCTGCTGTCCCTGGTGTGGCTCTCCAGCTACGACCCGGAGGCGCCGGCCTGGGCCGTGCTCTACATCCTGCCCCTGGAGGGCGCGATCCGGTACCAGATGGTCGGAGCCCTGGGGACCGTGATCCTCATGGTCATGAGCGAGGTGCTCAGGGAGTTCTATCTGGCCGCCCGATTCGCCGGCCACGCCGTGGTGGGGGCGGAGCTGGCCTTTAGGTTCGGGATCGGCGCGATCATCGCCCTCATCGCCGGGATCATCGCTCAGGCCCTCAAGCAGGAGGCCGCCAGGGCGACCGACCGGGCCAGGCTGGCCGAGGAGGCCGCGCGGCGCCTGGAGGCCTCCCGGCGCGAGCTGGCCCTCCAGCACTCGGCCGTCCTGGCCGGGGTCGCCGCGATGGACCTGGACGAGAGCCTCCAGTCGATGGCCGAGTCGATCGGCCGGGACCTCGGCTTCGACATCTGCGTGATCCAGACCCTCCAGGGCGACGAGCTGCACGTCCGGGGGGCGCACGGGCTCGAGGAATCCCTCCGGAACCGGCCGGTTGGCCTGGGGCGAGGGATCACCGGCATCGTGGCCGCCTCGCGGGAGTCCCTGGCCGTGCGTGACGTGTCGCTCTTCCCCGGGTACATCGAGGTCGACCCCCGGATCAGGGCCGAGATCGCCGTCCCCCTCGTGGTCGAGGACCAGGTGATCGGGGTCCTGGACGTCGAGAGCGCCGACCCGGGGATCGTCGGGCCGGGCACCCTGGACGTGCTGGAGCGGCTCGGGGACCACATCGCCCTGGTGGTCCAGATGGGGCAGCTCCTGGAGGACCGCCGCCGCACGGCCGAGCGCCTTCGCGAGCTGGACGAGATGAAGTCGGACTTCGTGGCGATCACCAGCCACGAGCTGCGATCGCCGCTCACCGCGATCCGGGGGTTCGCCCGCACGCTGGTCGACAACCGGGCCAGGCTGGAGCCCCAGGTCGTGGACGAGTTCCTGGAGGGCATCGACCGGCGGAGCGGCCAGCTCTCCCGCCTCCTCGACAACCTCCTGCTCGTCTCCGGGATCGAGGACTCTGGCGGCCCGGTCAGCTCCCAGGTCGTGGACCCCGCCGCCTTCCTCGACGCCGTCATCGACCAGGTCCCCGAGGAGGA
>JACQTL010000043.1 GCA_016210805.1 Actinomycetota bacterium
CCTGGCGGCCAGCTACTTCGGGGCCTACGTGCTGGCCCGGGGGAGGGCCCTGGGCTACGACGTGGAGGAGAGCCCCGTGGGGAGGGCCCTGCGCTACGGGCTCGTCTCGGCGGGGCTCGTCGTGCCCGGCTGGCTGGAGGGGACGCTGTGGGCGGTGGCCGCCCTGGCCGTGGCGATCGCCGCCCTGAGGGCCGCCCAGGTCGTGAAGGGGGAGCGGGCGTGACGGCCCGCCGGGACCCCCGGGCCCTCACTCCGGTCGAGCGGCCGGCCCCCGACGAGACCCGGGCCCAGCGGATCGCCTACCGGGCCTACCTCCTCATGGAGCGCGTGGCCATCGGAGCCGACGAGCGGGTCGGGCGGGCGGCCTTCTCCCTCCTCGGGAGGGCCGCGCACCGCCTGGCTCCCGGGGTCCGGGCCACCGTCTCCGGCAACCTGGCGCACGTCCTCGGGCGACCGGCCGACTCCCCCCTCGTCAGGGCGGCCACCAGGGAGGCCTTCGACCTCTACGCCCGGTACTGGTTCGAGACCTTCCGGGCCCGGACCTTCTCGGAGGAGGAGATCAGGAGGAGGTTCCACATCGAGGGGCTGGAGCACGTGGACCGGGCCATGGAGGCCGGGGGGGGATGCATCATGGCCCTTCCCCACATGGGCAACTGGGACGTCGCCGGGCAGTTCATGGCGATGTCCGGGTACCGCCTGGTCTCGGTGGCCGAGGAGCTCCGGCCCCCCCGCCTGGCCCGCCTGTTCCTCCGCCACCGGCAGGCCCTGGGGATGGAGATCCTGGTCCTGGACGACAGCAAGCAGATCGGGCTCCAGCTGGCCCAGCTCCTTTCCGAGAACGCGGCGCTGGCGCTGGTGGCCGACCGGGACCTGGGGGGCCGGGGGGTCGAGGTGGAGATGTTCGGGGCCCCCCGGACGGTGCCGGCCGGGCCCGCCCTGCTGTCGCTCTCCACCGGGGCTCCGCTCATGCCGTCATCCGTCCACACGGTCGCGGGCGGATGGAGGTGCATCATCGGGGCTCCCCTAAAGATCGAGCGGAGCGGCTCGATGCGCGACGACGTCACCCGGATGACCCGAGCGCTGGCCGAGGAGTTCGAGCGGGGGATCGCCGCGAACCCCGTGGACTGGCACATGTTCCAGCCCGCCTGGCCCGACGTGCCCGGCGGCCCGGCCGGGGACGGGGACCGGCCCGGGGGCCGCGACGCGCCCCTCCTGAACCCGGAGTAGGCGGTGCGGGTCGCCCTGGCTTGTCCCTACGACTGGGATGCTCAGGGCGGCGTGCAGGTCCACGTCCGCCAGCTGGCCGCGCACCTGCGGGCCCGGGGGCACCAGGTGCTCACCCTGGCCCCCGGGGGACGCCTGGGGGTCCGGGCCGGGGAACCGGACGTCCGCATCGTGGCCCGTCCGCTCCGCGTGCCGTACCAGGGCACCGTGGCCCCCATCGCCCCCTCGCCGCTCTCGCTGGCCAGGGTCCGCACCGCGCTCCGGGCCTTCCGTCCGGACGTCGTGCACGTCCACGAGCCCCTGGTCCCCTCCACCTCGATGGCCGCCGCGCTGGTGGCCCGCTCCCCGGTCGTGGCCACGTTCCACGCCCACGCGGAGCGCTCGGGCCTGTTCGACCGGGCCGCGCCGCTCCTCCGGCCGGTGTGGCGGCGGCTCGACCTCCGGCTGGCCGTCTCCGAGGCGGCGGCCTCGTTCGTCGGGGACCGGATGGGGGACCGGCCGAGGGTCGTCCCGAACGGCGTGGACGTCCGCCCCTTCGCCACGGCGACGCCGGCGCCCGGCGTGCCCGAGGGCCGCCCGATCCTGTGGGTCGGGCGGCTGGACCGGCAGAAGGGGTTCCCGGTGGCGGTCGGGGCCTTCGCCGACGTGGCCGCCGGTGTGCCCGACGCCGTCCTCCTGGTGGCCGGCGACGGCGCCGACCGGGGGGCGGTGGACCGGCTCCCGGCGGACGTCCGGGCCCGGGTGGTCATGCTCGGGTCCGTCCCCCACGACCGGCTCCCCGGCTACCACGCGGCCGCGGAGCTCTTCGTGGCTCCCGCCCTGGGCCAGGAGAGCTTCGGGATCGTGCTGGTGGAGGCCATGGCCGCCGGGCTCCCCGTGATCGCCTCGGACATCGC
>JACQTL010000005.1 GCA_016210805.1 Actinomycetota bacterium
CGGCTCGGCCGCCCACCTCCTCGAGCCGGACCTCAAGGAGGGCTCCGGCGGGCTCCGCGACGTCCACACGCTGGGGTGGGCGGCGAGGGCCCTGACGGATGGGGGGTGGGTGGACGGCCTGGTGTCCCTCGGGGCCCTCCGCCCCCGGGAGCGCGACGCCCTGGCCGACGCGGAGGAGTACCTGACCCGGCTCCGCGGCGCCCTCCACGTCGAGACGGGGAGGAAGACCGACCGGCTCCCCCTGGAGCTCCAGCCCGCGCTGGCCGAGGCCATGGGCTTCGAGGACGAGCCGGGGCTCCCGGCCGTGGACGGGCTGATGCGGGCCACCTTCGAGCACGCCCGGCAGGTCGAGCACGCGGTCCGGCTGGCCTTCGACCGCCTGCTGTCGCCGGGGTCCGCAGTGAGGTCCGGGGAGGCCGAGCCGGCCGAACCGCTGGACGGGTTCGAGGGGATCCTGGAGGCCCTGGCCCAGGCGGCCGAGTCGGGGCGGGCCCTCCTCCCCGTCGAGCTCGACCGCATCGAGGCCACCGACCCCGGGGTGGCGGAGCGATGGTCCCCCGGGATGCGAGAGGGGTTCCTTCGGCTGCTCAGGGCGGGCCGGGACGGCACGCGGATGCTCGAGG
This sequence comes from Actinomycetota bacterium, assembly GCA_016210805.1. Taxonomy (GTDB): domain Bacteria; phylum Actinomycetota; class UBA4738; order UBA4738; genus JACQTL01. Next base: position 624 of record JACQTL010000005.1, read on the forward strand.
CCCTGGACCGGGCCGGCCTCCTCGTCCGCCTGCTCCCGGAATGGGGGCCGGTGCGATGCCGTCCCCAGCGGGACCCGTACCACCGGTTCACGGTCGACGTGCACCTCCTGGAGACCTCGGCGAACGCCCGGGCCCTCCTGGACCGCGGGGCGACCGACGACCCCGTGGCCGTGGAGGCCGCCGGAGCCGTGGAGGAGGTTGACGGGCTGCTCCTCGGGGCGCTGCTCCACGACGTGGGGAAGACCGGTGAGGGCCGGCACGTCCCCGTGGGGGCCAGGGTGGCGGCCGCCGCGCTCGACCGGATCGGGGTGGTGGGCCGGACCCGCGAGCTGGCCCGGTTCCTGGTCGAGGACCACCTGCTCCTCTCCGACACCGCGACCCGCCGGGACATCACCGACGAGGACCTGGTGCTCGGGGTGGCCGCTCGGGTCAGGGACCAGGAGCGGCTGGCCGCCCTGTACCTGCTGGCCCTGGCCGACGGGAGGGCCACCGGCCCGCACGCCTGGACGCCGTGGCGGTCGGGCCTGGTCCGCGAGCTGGTGGCCAAGGTCCAACGGGTCCTGGAGCGCGGGCAGATGGGGGACGAGGCGGCCGACCGCCTGGCCGCCCGGGAGAGGGAGATCCGGGAGGCGCTTGCGGGGGAGCCGGCCGACGCGGTCGAGCTCTTCCTGGCCCGCCTTCCCCGGTCCTACCTGCTCGCGGTCGACGCCGAGCGGGCCGCCCGGCACTTCGGCCTGCTCGACTCGCCGCTCGGCCTGACCGAGGTCCGCACGCTCACCGGGCCCGGCGAGGGAACGGGGACCCACGCCCTCGCCGTCGTCACCCGGGACCGGCCCGGGCTCCTGGCCCGCATCGCCGGGGCGCTGGCCCTCTCGGGTCTCTCGATCCTCTCCGCCCAGGTGTTCACCACGGAGGACGGGGTGGCCGTGGACCTGTTCGAGGTCGAGGGGGCCTTCGAGCGCGAGGTCACCGAGGAGCGGTGGCGCTCCTTCCGGGCCCTGCTTCGCAAGGCCGTGGAGGACCGCGTCTCGCTGGAGCACCGGGTCCGGGAGAAGCGCTCGTACTACCGGCCCCCGCGGGCCGACATCCCGCTCAAGGTCCGGGTGGACAACGAGTCGTCGGACTTCTTCACGGTCGTGGAGGTGAGCGCGGCCGACCGGATCGGGCTGCTCTACGACATCACCCAGGCCTTCGCCGAGCTCGGGCTCGACGTGCACCTGGCCAAGGTGGCCACGTACGGCGTCCGGGTCGTGGACGCCTTCTACGTCCGCGACGCGCTTGGCGAGAGGATCCTGCACCCGGCGCGGGTCGGCGAGATCGAGCGCGCCGTCGCCGCCCGCCTCGGCCCCGCCGAGGAGCTGGAGCAGGGCTAGCCTGCCCGTTCGGCGATCCGGACCGAGGCGAGGATCTCCTCCATCGCTGCGACGTCTTCGGGCGAGGCGTTCGGCCCCACCGTGACCACGACGTACCGGTCGCCGAACCCGTCGAGCCAGACCGGAATCCGGAAGATCGCGAAGCCGGGCCTGCCGTCCGCGATCCGCTCCAAGTCTCCCAATGACACGGGGAACTCGGTGTCAGGGCGGTCACTGGGTACGGGGGTCGGCCCGCCCGCCGTCCGGCCCAGCTCGATGACAACCGAGTCCAGTGGCAGCCCCGTGAAGCTCGTGTCCGTGCTGCACCCGCCGTCCTCGGGCTCGACGTGCGTGAAGTAGAACTCGACGTTCGAAATGAAGACGCCCCAGCGCGAGATCCGGCACTGCCACTGGAAGGGCTGCACGTGCCACCCGGCCTCGTTTTCGAAGGCCCACCCGAGCTCCTCGGCCGTCGTGGGCTCACCGGTCGGCCGCTCCGTCGGGGTCTCGGTGGGCTCCGACGGGTCCACGGCTGGCGGGGGCTCGAAGCCGGTGAACCGGATCGACCGGACGATCCCCTCCGCGAGGGCGACGTCGACGTCGCTCGCGTCGGGACCCGCCCAGATGACGACGCGGATGAACCGGTCTCCGACCAGGTAGCCGGCCCCCCGCCCCGCGAACCCGCCGCCGGTAGCGCTCTCCGGGGCCACGAGGAAACCGGCCGGGTCGAGCGGCAGGGCCTCCAGCAACGGGGGCGTCTCGCCCTCCCATCCCTCGGCCAGCTCCACGAAGACGAGATCCGAGGGGAGGCCGTCCGAGGACCAGGACCACACGCACCCGTCCGGAGCAGCCGGGTCGACGCGCGGGATCTCGACGTCGCGGTTCGACACGACCTGCCCGGACCCGCAGTCCACCGGGCCCGGGGCGTCCGTGAACGCCCCGACCGCCCACGTGTCCGGGTGCTCGAACGACCACCCGTGCTCCGGGTTCTCGTGGGCCATCCAGACCGGCGCCCCGTCGAACCTGATCGACCCCACGATCTGCCGGACGGTCTCGACGTCATCAGGCGAGGCTTCACGGCCGATGTAGGCGCGGACCATGAAGAACGCCTCTCCGTCCCGAGCGACGACGAGGTAGTACTCATCCGGCCCCCCGGCTATCCCCCCGGTCGGCCGCAGGTCGTCGAACGCGATGGGCAGTTCAGTGTCCGGCGGCCTCAAGAGGCCTCGAATCAGGGGATAGGCGCCCGCCTGGACGACCGCCGCATCTTCGGGGAGCCCTCCGAGGTCCCATCGCGACAGACAGTTCCCGGTTCCACCGTCGGGCTGGCGGAACTCGTGCCGGACGTTCGAGACGAACGCCCCGCCCCGGACCCCTCCGATCTCGCAGCCCTCGTCCCCGAACGGCTGGACGTGCCAGTCGGGAGGGTATCGGAGCGACCATCCGAGCTCCGGCCCTCCGTAGGCGGCCGTCACGGAGCCGCGGTCGGGACGCAGGGAGATGCCGGCCCAGGTGAGGGCGCCGGCGAACACCGCGACGGCCGCCGCGCCGGCGGTCCACCGGGCCGCGCGACGGAGGTTCCCGCGGCGGCGGATCTCCGGCAGCCGCTCTGGGCTCGGCCGGATCCCCGCTACGGCGGCCTCGAAGGCCTCGGTCAGGCGGTCGTCGCGCAGGTCGGAGCTCATCCGTTCCTCTCCCGTTCCTCGACCGACAACGCTGCACGGAGGCGTTCCCGGGCCCTGGACAGGTGCACCCGCACGGTGCTCTCCCGCATCCCGAGCATCGCGGCCACCTCGGACGTCTCGAACCCGGCCCAGTCCCTGAGGACCACCGCCTGGCGCTGGCGCATCGGGAGCCCGGACAGGGCCACGGCCACGTCGCGGCGCGAGAGCGCCGTGTCGGCCGGGTCGAGCTCCGACCCACCCGCTCGGGCGACCGGCGCGGGGCGGCCACGCCTCCGGACCTCCCGTGCGGCCAGGCGCATCGCCGTCTTGAACACGTAGCCTCCCGCGTGGTCGTCCCCCCGGATCCGGCCCCAGTGGGACCAGAGCCTGGCGAACGCCTCCGCCGCGACGTCCTCCGCGGCGGCCCGGTCGATCATCACGAGGGCGCAGGCCCTGACGATCCGGGCGAGGTGCTCCCGGTAGAACCCCTCGAAGCTCCCCGCGTCCGGCATCCGCCTCCTCACCCCGTATCCAGCACGGTGAGGCCCGGGGCGCTTACCGGCAAGGGCGGAGAGACGCCCGCTACCGGAGGAAGAACGGGGGCGTGGCCATCACGCGGTCGGCCACGATCGCCGCCACGTACCCGGCCACCAGGAGGAGCCCGGTGAACAGGTGCAGGTTGACCCCCTTGGCCATCGTGGGCATCAGGGCGTAGGGGTCTTCGTAGGAGGCCCGCAGGCCGCGGTACACCCCCAGGGCCATCGGTGCGGTGGCCGCCGCAAGCAGCGTGGGGAACGGGAGGATGCCGGTGGCCACTCCCGCCACCACGCCGGCGTAGGCCGCGGCCGCGGCCGCGGCGTAGCCGGCCACCACCGCCCCGGGCGACAGCCGGACGGGCAGGGTGCGCTTGCCGGCCGCCCCGTCGCCGGGCCGGTCGGGGACCTCGTTCACGTACAGGACCAGCGCGATCAGGATGGCCACTGGGATCGAAGCCACCCAGGCCTCGGCCGAGAGCCGCTGGGCCTGCACGAAGTACGCCCCCAGGACCATGATCGGGCCGAACCCCAGCGCCACGGCGATCTCGCCCAGCCCCCTGTACACGAGCCGGAGCGGCGGCGCCGTGTAGGCCACGCTGATGGCCACCCCGGCCAGGCCGATCCAGAACAGGGGCCAGAACCCCCGTTCCACCGCGAGGTACAGCCCGATGGCCACCGCGGCCGCGTAGAACGCCGCCGACAGCGCGACCATCTGCCCCGTCGAGAGCAGCCCGTAGTGGATCACCCTGGAGCCCCCGCTGAACTGCGTGGGCGTCGTGTTGGCGGCGTCGGCCCCGGAGAGCGTGTCGAAGATGTCGTTGGCCACGTTCAGCCCGAGGTGCACCAGCGATGCGGCGACCAGCGTCAGCAGCGCGTAGCCGAGGTGGAACGACCCGTGCAGCGCGGCCACGGCCACCCCCAGGAACACGGGCACGGCCGTCGCCGACAGGAACGGGAGCCGGGTGGCCCGGAGGAACAGCCACCCGCCCGACAGCCGGGGACGGATCCGCCGGCCCTGCCGGGCCCCCAGGGCGCCCAGGTACCGGTGGGCCTGGGGCACGCCGAGCTCCGAGTACTGGAAGAACGGGACCTCCTTCTCGTCCCACGTCTGGGAGCGGCGGGGCCGGAGCACCAGCCAGCCCCCGTCCTCCTCGGCGAGCGGCCCCCACAGGTTCACGTACCTGCGCTCGTCGTAGCCCATGTCGGGCTGGGGACGGATGTGGCTGAAGATCACGTTCGCCTCGGCGCCGGGCCCGACGGGGATCGCGGCTGGCGGACGGAGCCGCACCGCCGACCCCCCCTCGTCCACCTCGAAGTCGGCCGCCGCCGACAGCGGGTAACCGTCGGCGTCCACCGTGACCAGCACGGCGTGGTCGAAGCGCTCGGGGAGGCGGCGGAGCATCTCCGCGGTCGGAGCGGTCACGGGGCCGTCTCCGCCATCTCGAGGACCTCCGGCGGGCGGTCCGTCCGTCCTCCCTCCCACACCAGCACCCTCCGGGGCACGATCTCGATCAGGATCCGCTCCCAGAACAGCGGGAGGGCCACCCGCTTGGCGTAGAAGGGCCGGACGATGGGCTCCTTGGCCACCCACAGGGGCATGATCCTCTGCCACTCCTCGTGCACGTCCCCATCGTGCACGGTGGCGTCGCCCTGGACGGTGACCCGGTCGCGGAGCGGCTCGCCGTGCGTGGCCCCCAGGTCGGTCACGGCCACGGAGACCCGGGGGTTGCGCCGGACGTGCTCGACCTTCCGGGAGAACAGGATGCTGGAGTGCAGCCAGATCCGCCCGTCGTCGTAGAGGGGGATCATCGGGTGGGTGATGGGCAGCCCGTCCGGGCCGATCACCGAGAACTCCGCCACCAGGGCGGCGTTCAGCACGGCCTCGACCCGTCCGGGCAGACGGCCGGGGAGCGTGTCCATGCGGTCATTCAAGCACAGGTGGCCGACTCGACGCGCGGAGGCCTCCCGGGCGAACATCCACCGCGTGAGCGTGGAGCGCGAGGGCCGCGGGGCGATGCTCCCGGCACCCGGGGAGGACGTGGTGGTCGAGGAGATCGTCCTCGAGCCGCCAGGCCCCGGCGAGGTCCAGGTCCGCATCCTGGCCACCGGCGTCTGCCACACGGAGCTGCACTTCAAGAACCGCAACGGGCGGGGACTGCCCTTCCCGATCCTCCTGGGCCACGAGGGCGCCGGCCTGGTCGAGGACGTCGGTGAGGGCGTCGAGGGCCTCGGGCCCGGCGACCCCGTGGTCGTGGCCTGGACGGTGCCCTGCGGGGAGTGTCCGCCGTGCCTCCGGGGAGAGCCCCGGCGGTGCTGGACCTGGCGGCCGTCCCGGGCCCGGATCCGCCGCAAGCGTGACGGGGCCACCGTCACGCCGGTCCTGGCCACGGGCACGTTCGCGGACCGCATCGTGGTGCCGGCGGACGCGGCCGTGAGCGTCCCCGCCGAGCTCCCCATGGCGCAGGCCTGCCTGATCGGCTGCTGCGTGGCCACGGGGGCCGGCGCCGTCTTCAACACCACGCCGGTCCGGCCGGGCTCCACCGTCGCGGTGATCGGCTGTGGCGCGGTGGGCCTGTCCGCGATCCAGGCCGCCCGGATCTCCGGCGCCGGCAGGATCTTCGCGGTGGACCTGCACGAGCGGAAGCTGGACTGGGCCGGGGAGCTCGGCGCCACCGACCTCGTGGACGCCTCGCGGAGCGACCCCGTGCGGGAGATCCGCCGGCTCACGGACAGGGTGGGCGTGGACTTCGCGTACGAGGCTGTGGGCCTCCCGGCCACGCTCGACCAGGCCATCCGGATCCTCTCCCGCACCGGCACCTGCACGTTCATCGGGGTCCCGGAGCCCGACGCCGAGATGGCCGTGAACATCGGGAAGTTCTTCTTCAAGCGGAACACGCTCACCGTCTGCGAGGGTGGCGACACGTCGCCGGCCGAGGACTTCCCCCGCTACGCCCGGATGGCCCTGGAAGGGGAGCTCGACCTCGGGCGCATGGTCACCAGGACCGTCGGCCTCGACGACGTCGAGGAGGCCTTCCGGGCCATGGAGGCCGGCGAGGTGATCCGGTCCGTGATCCTCACCGGCCGCTGATCCGGGTCAGGCCTCCGGGGCCGGCCCCGGAGGATCAGGCCCCCACCACCGACCCGCAGGCCACCTGGATGTTGACCCGGGTCCCGTCCGCGGTCGTGCCCTCGATCGTGAGGGTGGGCGACTCGGACTCGACGTCGACCATGGCGGTTCCCGAGGTGATGTCGTACTCGCTCCCCTCCTCGAGCGAGCCGAGGATGGCCGTGGCCTGGAAGTCGGTGACCCCGCCGGCGGCGGCAGCCGCGCCCGGCACTATCACCTGGAGGCTGGCCAGCCCCTCGGTCACCTCGACGTCCGAGTACTGGACGCCGAAGGCGTCGGGGACCAGCCCTATCGAGCAGTTGGCCTGGACGCCCTGCCGCCTGTGGTCGCCGGCGTCGGGGCCGTCCCTGATCCGGACCAGGAGGGTGTCGCCGGCCCCCGCGTCGACGATGTCGTCGCCGGTGCCCGTCGGGTCGGGGATCCCGGTCGGCTCGCTCCCGCAGGCCCACAGCGACGAGGCCAGCACCAGGAACGCCGAGATCGCGAGCCACCGCCGGATGGAGGCCCCCCGGGGCTCGCGGGCGTTCGCTCGTGTCTCCCTACGCTCCATGGTCGCCGTGTCCCTCACCCCACCTTCTCCACCCGGAGGATCAGCCCCGCGGCGAAGTCGGCCACGTACATGGTCCCGCCGGCGTCGAACGTCACGTCGAGCGGGGTGATCCCGGTTAGGAAGTCCGAGATCCCGGTGACGTTCCGGCCTTCCGCATCGAGCTCGACGCGTACGATCCGGTGGCCGGTGACCTCGTCACCGAAGAAGTTCCCGAACTCCGCCACGAACAGGTCGTCCCGGAAGTCCTCGCCCCAGGCCCCCGTGGCCTGGAAGGCCAACCCGTCGGCCGAGGGGTGCAGCCCGAAGCTGGCCGCCGGCCTGGGAACCCTCTTCACAGGACAGGGTCCGAAGGTCTCGACTGTCTCCGGGTTGGGGTTGTCGTACGGCTCCAGGTCGCCCTGCCGGGCCACGTTGTACAGGCACGACGGGAAGCCGAAGTCGTCGACGCGTCCGTCGCCCGTGTCGGTGGCGAAGAGCAGGTCGTCGGAGTCCTCGAGCTGTCCGGTGGGCGGGTCGCCCTGCCGGGCGTCGTCCACCCCGTTCATGGGGACGAACAGCAGCTCGGGGTCGACCGGGGAGAAGGCCACGTCGAACAGGTTGCGCATGCCGGTGGCCACGAGCATCCGCCGGGCGCCGGGCGAGGCCGGGGAGATCTCCCTGGCGCCCGGGTCCACACGGATCACCGACCCCGACCAGGGGAGCGCCTCCGGCTCGCCCCCCTCGACCCCGTCGTCGGTCGAGTTGCCGTTGGTCACGTACAGGAGGCCGTCGGGGCCCAGGGCCATCCCGTTCGTGTTGTGGCGTCCGTTGGGGAGGTCCTTCAGGACGAGCTCGCGCCGGTCGGCCACGCCGTCGGCGTCCGTGTCGCGGAGGCGCCACACCCGGCCGTAGGGCCGGTTCCCGAACGGGCCGTCTCTGGGGCCCTCGGAGTCGGATACGAACACGGTGCCGTCGGGCGCCACGAGGACGCCGAGCGGGCTCGAGAACCCCGTGGCGAACGTGGACACGATCCCCACGCCGCCCGCGTCGTCGATGGCCAGCACCCGGCCGCCTCCCGGCCCGGTGAGCACGGCCACGTACAGTCGCGTGCGGTTCGGGTCCCGGGTGTCCGGCCCCCAGGCCAGGCTGGTCGGAGGCCCGCCGGTGGGAGCGAACGTGGTGACGGCGAACCCGGACGGAACGGTGGCGGTCGTCTCCGTCGCCGCCGGGGCTCGGTCGGGTGCCGCCCGACCGGCGGGCGCCAGCACGTCGGCCAGGGCGAGCGCGACGATCGCGGCGGCCACGATGATCCGCCTCATGGGGGCATCCCTCCCTCGGTTCGGGTCGGGTCGCGGGCAAGCGGCCCGAGGCGGTCGTACTGCTCGATGGCTTCCCCGGAACGGCGACCCCGCAAACCGGCGGGTCAGGCCGAGCCGGCGCCGCCGAGCCGCCCGGCGAGCCAGCGTGCGGTCACGTCGATCACCTCGTCCATGGCCGCCCGGTCGCCGGAGGCTCCTCCGAGGGTGTGGTCGATCCCCGGGAGCACGTGGACGGTGGTGTCGCCGCCCGCCGATGCGCCGGCCAGGAGGGTCGCCGAGACGGCGGCCGGCGGATCGGCGCCGCCGGCCACCACCAGGAGCGCCCCGGGGAACCGGGAAAGGGCGGCCGGAGGGTCGGCCGCCCGCGCGCCGGGGAAGAAGGCCGCCCCCAACTGGACCGTCCGGAACCCCAGGTCGACGACCACCGAGCCGCGGCTCCCGGCCTCCGCCTCGTGCTCCAGGACGCGGGCCATGGCCTCCGAGGGGTCGGCGGCCGTGGACCACAGGGCCAGGGCCCGGACCCCGGGCTCTTCCCCCGCGACCAGCGAGGCCAGGACCCCTCCCAGGCTGAACCCGACGACCGCGAGTCGGTCGCCGTCCACCTCCCGCCGGTCGGCGAGCCAGCGGAGAGCGGCCCGGGCGTCCCCGGCCATGGACCCGATCGTGTTGGCGGTGAAGGGGAGCGGGCTCTCGCCGGAGCCGGGGAGATCGAACCGGAGGGAGGCCACCCCGAGCAACGCGAGGCGCGCCGCCAGGCCGGAGTAGAGACCTCCGACCTCGTCTCGATCGCTCCCCAGCCCGTGGACGAGCAGCGCCCCGGGAGCGGGGTGGCCGTCGCGGTCGGGGAGCACCAGCGTGGCCGGTAGCCGGTGCCGGCCGGGGACCTCGGTCCGGACGTCGACCGGCTCCCCGCCCCGCACGGGATCAGCCCGGCGGCTCGAGGCCGGTGAGCTCGGCCAGCCGCTCGGCGAACCGGGGCCCCACCGCCTTCTCCTCGTGCTTGAGGTAGCAGTAGACGTCCCGACCGTCCGCCAGGGCCGTCCCGATCCGGTCGGCCCAGGCCTTCAGCTCGTCGTCGGTGTACTCGAGCTTGCGGAGGCGGAGGTAGCCGAACGGCTTCCACGACTCCTGGACCGTCCCGGTCTCGTCGGTCTCGGCCGTGCACCAGGCCACGCCCTGGGCCGCGAGGATCGGCCGGGCCTCCTCCCAGGACGGGTGCCGGAACTCCATCGCGAACCGGGCGATGGGGGGCAGGTACCCCACGAAGGACTCGATCAGCGACCGGTCGAAGCGCAGCGACGGCGGGCACTGGAACAGGATCGGCCCGAGGCGGTCCCCGAGCTGCCGGGCCCGGTCCAGGAACGAGGACACCGCCTCGTCCGCGCCGGCCAGCCGCATCCAGTGAGTGATCCGCTGGTGCCCCTTGAGGGAGAACCGGAACGACGGCGGGGTCTCTTCGACCCAGCCGGCCAGGGTTCGCTCGGACGGCTGCTGGCGGAACGTGTAGTTGATCTCCACCGACGGGAACCTCGACGCGAGGAAGGACAGCATTTCGCGGTCGCGGAGCCCCTCCGGGTAGAAGGGCCCCTTCCACTCCTGGTAGGAGAACCCGGACGTCCCGAGGTAGAACGTGCCCGCCACGACGTGGGATTCTGACACGGGCCGGCGGGAGGCCGGCAGGGGAGGGCCATGGCGACGACGATCGAGGAGCGGTTCCGGGTGGACACCGGCCACGGCGAGGTCTCGGCCGTGTGGGCCGAGCCCGACCCGATGCGGGCCGTGATGATCGTGGCCCACGGGGCGGGGACCGGGATGGACCATCCCCTCCTCATCGGGTTCTGCGACGTCCTCAACGACGCCCACTTCGCCACCGTCCGGTTCAACTTCCCTTACGTCGAGGCCGGGCGGAAGAGCCCGGACCGGGCCCCCGTGGCCGTCGCCGCGTGGAAGGCGGTGTTCGAGTCGACCACGGAGCGGGGGCAGGGGCGCCGGATCCTGGTCGGCGGGAAGTCCTACGGCGGCCGGATGGCCTCGATGGCCGTGGCCGAGGGGATGCGGGCCGCGGGGCTCGTGTACCTGGGCTACCCCCTGCATCCCCCCGGGAAGCCCGACCGCCTCCGGGACGAGCACCTGCCCGGGATCAGGGCGCCGATGCTCTTCCTCCAGGGGACCCGGGACGCGCTGGCCCGCTTCGACCTCGTGCAGGAACTGTGCGACCGGCTGGGACGGTGGGCGATGCTGCACCCCGTCCCGGGCGGCGACCACTCGTTCCGGGTGAAGGGCGAGAGGATGTCCCCGGACGCCACCGGCCGCCGCCTGGGCTCCGTCGCCGCCAGGTTCATCCAGGCCGCGGTGTAGCGGGGCCCGGGAGCCTCCCCGGCCGGGCCGCTGCCCTCGGCTACGATGGGGCCGTGGCCACGACCACCGAAAGGACCCGGGCCGAGGGCGAGCCCACCCCCCTCCAGGACCCCGCGTGCCGGCCGGTGGAGTTGAAGCGGATCCCGTGCTGGTCGTGCGGGGCCCCGATGGAGCCCGAGCACGCCCACTACCGCTGTCCGGCCTGCGGTTACATCGAACCCTGCTGCGGCTGGTAGCGGGAGGGTCCTGGACCGTGCCCCGGAAGCATCGCGCCGCCCGCGAGAGGGAGGGTCCCCCGCCACCCGACCCCGCCTACCGGTCGGGAGCGGCCCCCGAGTGGGCCCGGTTGCCCGGCCACGAGGTCCGGGCCGTGGTGGGGGACAAGGTGTACCGGTGCCCGTGGTGCGACCAGGTGATCAGGGCCGGCGTGCAGCACCTCGTGGTCGTGCCGGAAGACCGGCCGGACGAACGTCGCCACTGGCACACGGAGTGCTGGCGCCGCGAGCTCCGGGGCCGCCTCCCGCGGGATGGCTGAGGCCGGACGGGGGCGCGGCCTGGCTATCATCGAGCCGATGCCGGCCGTCGAGGTACGCGGGTCCATGTGGGAGCGCGACGGCGCCTGGCACGCCGTGCTGGAGCGCGCCGGGGCCGGGGCCCTGGAGGTCTCCGCGATCTCTCGCGCGGAGTGCCTGGCCAGGCTCCGGGAGGCGGCGGGCCCCGGCGCGATGCTGACCGTGGAGGTAGAACCCGAGGTCGTGGGGGTGGCCGAGGCCGCCCGGATCCTGGGGTGGGACAAGCGCCGGGTGAGCACCTACGTCCGGCGCGGGTCGTTCCCGGAGCCGGTTGCCGTCCTGGCCTCCGGGCGGATCTGGCGGCGGGCGGACGTCGAGGGGTTCGCCGCCGCGGCCCGGGCCCGGCGGTCGGCCCGGCAGGGGAGCCCGGCGACCCGGTGACCGGGCGGAGGGGGACCCGCCGGCTCCTCCTCGTCCGCCACGGGAGGGTGGAGCTCTCCGCGCGCGGACCCGGAGACTTCCGTGACTCCCCCCGGGGCCGCCAGTGGGACCCTCCCCTCGGCCCGGCGGGGCGCGAGCAGGCCGGGCAGCTGGCCGCCCGGCTCCAGCTGATGGATCCCCCGGCCGGCCTGTACTCCTCGCCCTTCCGCCGGTGCCTGGAGACGGCTCGGCCCTACGCCCGGGCGATCGGCGTAGACCCCGTGGTCGGCGAGGGGGTCGGCGAGGTGTTCATCGGCGAGTGGGAGGGGCTGTCGTTCGAGGAGATCGTGGGGACCGACGAGGAGCTGGCCCGTCGGTTCCGCGACCAGGAGGCCATGTTCAGCATGGCCCCCGGTGGCGAGAGCGGTGAGGAGCTCAGGGCACGGGTCGGGGGAGCCGTCGAGGCCATCCTGGAACGCCACGGGGAGGGGAACGTCGTGATCGTGACCCACGGCGGGGTGATCAACGCCTACCTGGGGGGAGTGCTGGGGATCGAGCACGACATGTTCTTCCTGCCGGACAACGCTTCGATCAACACAGTCGTGGTCGAGGGCGGGGAGCGTCGCCCGTGGTTCCTGAACGACGTCCGCCACCTCACCGACCCCCAGGTCTTCGTGCCACTGACCAGCGGTCACTGAGGCTCCCCTTCCTGGGTATACTCCCCGGGACATCGGCCCCCCGACGCGAGAAGGAGGACGAGCATGGGCGTGAAGTTCCTCTCGGAGGAGTGGACGCAGGCCGTACAGGAGGCCCTGAACGCCAACGAGGCGTTCCAGCGGGCCGCCGGCTCCCAGACCGCCAAGATCGTGCAGGTCGTGAACGCGCCCGACGGCGAGGTGCGCTACTGGTTCAAGCTGGAGGGCGGCAAGGCCGAGCTCGGCCTGGGCGAGGTCGAGGGCCCCGACGCCACAATCACCCAGGACTACGACACCGCCGTGGCCCTCTCGAAGAACGAGCTGACGGGGACGGCGGCGTACATGAGCGGAAAGCTCAAGGTGTCCGGCGACCTCATGAAGCTCATGCAGCTCCAGGGGGCGCTTGGGCAGTTGCCCCAGGCGCTGAAGGACGTCGAGGTCGACTTCTAGAAGGCCCCGGGCGCGGGGAGCACGATGAAGGTCGCGCTGGCCCTGGCCAGCAGCCTGCCCCCGCCGTCGTAGACCTCGGCCTCCCCGTACCCCATCCGCTGGCCGAGATGCAGCGAGCGGCCCCGCCCGACCAGGCGGTCGCCCTCCCCCTTGGCCAGGAAGTGGACGTCCAGCTGCGCCGTCCGGTGGGTCATCCCGGCCGGGAGCATCGACCGCAGGGCCAGGCCGATCGACGTGTCGGCCATCGCGGAGATGATCCCGCCGTGGACGATGCGCTGCGGGTTGAAGTGGTGGTCCCGGAGGGTCATGGTCACCTCGGCGCGGCCCTGGCCGACCTCGACGAGCTCCATCCCGGCCCAGGCGTGGAAGGGCGAGTTGCGCACGCGTTCGGTGAGCTCCTCGAGCTGCCGCTCGTCGAGGCCCGGTCCCGGAGAGACCTCGTCCATCGCCTCACTCCTTCCTCCCGTCCGGCGCCCGAAGCCTAGCCCACCGGTGGCAGGCGACGGACGGGTGGGAGCGTCGTGGTTCAATGCGGGCCGACGACCGGCGAGGTGGGGAAGACATGGATCCCGCGGAGATCTGGCAGCTGATCGTGAAGGCCGACGAGCTCCTCAAGTACGCGACGGAGGAGAAGGCCGGGGTCCGGCGGGAGCAGGCCGCCGGGCACCTCCGGGAGGCGCTGAGAGAGGCGCAGGCCATCGGGAACGAGCAGCTCGCCGGGCAGGCCCGGACACGACTCGCCGACCTGGGGGCCGGGGAGGGGACCTGACCGGCGCGCCGCAGCTCCCCCTTCCGCTCCTCCGAGGGGCCAGGCTGGACCACGTCGGCGTGGCCGTGGCCGACCTGGCCGCCGCGGCCGGTCTCTACCGTGACGTGCTGGGCGGCGAGTTCCTGATGGGGGGCGACCAGAGCGGGCAGGGGTTCCGGTGGGTGCAGTACAGGTGGAGGGAGGGCGGCGCCAAGGTGGAGCTCCTCACCCCCCTCGGCGAGGGGTTCGTGGCCAGGTTCCTCGAGCAGCGGGGAGAGGGCGTGCACCACCTGACCTACCGGGTTGAGGACCTGGCCGCGCAGGTCGAGCGGTTACGGAAGGGGGGCGTGCCGCTGTTCGACGTCTCCGTGGAGGCCGAGCACTGGAAGGAGGCGTTCATCCATCCGCGCGACGCGCACGGGGTCCTCGTCCAGCTGGCCGAGTCGGCGCACGCCGACGAGGACGTCGCCCAGCACCTCCGGCGCTCGTTCCCCGAGGCGGCCCTCCTGGCCGAGGCCGCCTCGACCGGCCCGCCGGCCGGAGCGGCTCCCGACGACTAGGCCTCGGCGTAGGCCCGGGGGTCCACGGGGACGTCGCCCGACACCACCCCCTCCCACAGGTCGGCCAGCTCGGCCTGGAGATCGGCGCCGACCTGCGGCTCGATCAGGTGGAAGGGAGCCAGGCTGACTCCCCCGTTGCCGAGGGTCCCCACGTACTCCCCGCCGGCGAGGGCCCCCTCGACCAGGAGCCGGGCCGCGTCCAGCACGGCCACGTCTGCGTTCTTCTCCAGGCTGGTCAGCCAGAGATCCGCGTACTCGGGCGCGGTGACGAAGCGGTCCGTCTCCGAGCCGATCAACAGGACCCTCCCGGGGAAGGTCCTGGCCGCGTCGGCCGCCCCCAGGCCGGCCTCCTGGCCGACGGCCAGGAGCACGTCCGCCCCCCGGGCCATCAACCCCCCCGCGATCCGGGCCGCCCCCCTCCGGTCCTCCCGACCCTGGGGGAAGGGGCCGTGCTGGGCCGAGGGGATCCAGCCCAGGAGCTGCACGGCCGCGTCGTGCTCCCCGTTGTAGGCGAGGATCCCGGCGGCGAAGCCGTCGAGCGCCGTGGTCACGGCGGGCACCCGGACGTCGCCGAACGCCGCGACCACCCCGGACTCCGTCATCCCCGCGGCCAGGTACCCGGCGAGGAACCCCGCCCCGTCCAGCTTGAAGGTCAGCTCGCGGACGTTGGGGACGTCGAGCGCCTGGCCGGAGGCCGGGTCCACCAGGCTCGCGTCGACGGCCGCGAACAGCTGGGTCGGGTTGGCCCGGGCGGCCACCAGCGTCTCGCCGGCCAGGGCCGGCCCCGCGGTTACGATCAGGTCGCAGTCCTCGTCCACCAGGTGGCCGATCGCGCTCGCGGTGGTCGGGATGTCCTCCCCGGGCTCCACGTACGTCGGCTCGACGCCGAGCTCCCGGCCGGCGTCCACCAGCCCCTTGTACGTCACCCATGCCATGCCGGCCCGGATGCCCAGCCCGTCGGTGACCTCGCACAGGCGGATCCCCTCCCCGGGGAGGGCCGCCGGGGTGGTCCGGTCGGCCACGGGCGAGGGCTGCGGTCCCGGAGATCCCTGCCCGGAGACGACGACCGCCGCGGTGGCCCCCGAGAGGAGGACGAGGGCCAGCAGCCGGCCGGGGCGGAGCCGGCGACGGGGCCGGTGGACGCGGCGGGGAGCCCGGGACGGGCGACGCGTCGCGGGGGGGCCGGGCGGCATGGGCCTTTCTACCTCGCCCCGAGGCCGGGACGCACCCTCGCGCGCCGGCCGGCCCGGGGTCGGGGGGCCGGGCGGCGGGCCGGTGCTACGCTGTCACGCCCGGCGAGGGGAACGGGGGAGCTAGTGCGAACCGAGGACCGATCGAGGGCCACAGCCCGA
This sequence comes from Actinomycetota bacterium, assembly GCA_016210805.1. Classification (GTDB taxonomy): domain Bacteria; phylum Actinomycetota; class UBA4738; order UBA4738; genus JACQTL01. Next base: position 16,246 of record JACQTL010000005.1, read on the forward strand.
CCCGGGACGCCCGGGGCCGGGACGCCGTTCGAGGCGCGCATCCGGGCCCTCCTGGCCGGCGTCGCCGAGGGCACCGTCTCACCGGAGGAGGCCGCCGAGCGCCTTCGCGACCTGCCCTTCGCCGACCTGGGCTTCGCCCGGGTCGACCACCACCGGGAGCTCCGCCAGGGGCTGCCCGAGATCGTGTACGCCGAGCGCAAGACCGTGGAGGAGACCGCCGCCATAGCCCGCCAGCTGCTCGTCGGGAACGACGGCCCCGTCCTCGTGACCCGAGCCGGTCCCGAGCACCGGGCCGCGGTCCGGGCCGTTGCCGAGGCCGAGGGGCTGCCCGTCGACGAGAGGCCCCGGGCCGGGGCCCTGGCCATCCTCCGGAACCTGCCGGCCCCCCGGGGCCGCGTCGCCGTGGTCACGGCCGGCACCGCGGACCTGCCCGTGGCCGAGGAGGCCGCCCTCACCGCGACGGTCATGGGGACCTCCGTGGAGACGGTGGCCGACGTGGGCGTGGCCGGGCTGCACCGCGTGGCCTCCGTCCGGGACCGGCTGACGGAGGCCGACGCCGTCGTCGTGATGGCCGGCATGGAGGGTGCCCTGGCCAGCGTGGTCGGGGGACTGGTGGCCCGGCCCGTGATCGCCTGCCCCACCAGCGTGGGGTACGGCGCCAGCTTCGGCGGGCTGGCCGCCCTCCTGGCGATGCTGTCGTCCTGCACGCCCGGGGTGGTGGCCGTGGACATCGACGACGGGGTGGGAGCCGGGTACGTGGCGGCCCTCATCGCCCGGGGCCGGCCCGCGGGGCAGCCGTGAGCCGGGTGGTCCTCGTCGACCCGATCGGGGGGGCGGCCGGGGACATGCTCCTCGCCGCCCTCCTCGACGCCGGGGCCCCGGAGGGACCGGTCCGGGAGGCCGTCGAGGCGGTCCTGCCGGGGAGGTTCCTGATCGTCGCCGAGGAGGTGGACCGCCGGGGCCTGAGGGCCCGCCACCTCCGGGTGGAGGAAGGGCCGGAGGCTCCGCCAGGCGGGCTCAGCCCCCGTCCCGCCGCCGAGCTGATCGAGACCGTTCGCCGGGCGGAGCTCCCGGCCGGGGTCCGGGAGCGCGCGCTCGCCGTCCTGGGCCGGCTGGCCGAGGCGGAGGCCCGGGTCCACGGGGTCCCCCCGGACGACGTGCACCTCCACGAGCTCGGGGACGACGACACGCTGCTCGACGTGGTCGGCGTGGCGGCGGCCCTGGAGGCCCTGGGCGTCGAGCGGGTCCTGGTCGGTGAGATCCCTCTCGCTCCCCGGGGAACGATCCGCACGGCCCATGGAGAGATCCCCCTCCCCGGTCCCGCCACCCTCGAGCTCCTGCGGGGGTTCGCCGTGCGGTGGGAGGGGGAGCACGAGCGGGTCACGCCGACCGCCGCGGCCATCGTGGCCGCGCTGGGCGAGCCCGGCGCGGCGCTCCCGCCCATCACGATCGAGGCGGTCGGCTACGGCGCCGGGACGGCCGACCCTCCCGACGTCCCCAACGTGGTCCGGGTGCTGCTCGGCGTGGCCGCGGAGTCCCACGGACCCCCCGGCCGGCCGCCGGAGCGCTCCCTGGTGGTGCTGGAGGCCAACCTGGACGACCTGGCCCCCGAGCTCGTGGCCGACGCGCAGCAGGCCCTCCTGGAGGCGGGAGCCCTGGACGCCTGGACGGTTCCCATCCAGATGAAGAAGGGCCGGGCGGCGGTGACCCTGGCCGCCCTGTGCGAGCCGGAGCTCCGGGTCGCCCTGACCCAGGTGTTCTTCGAGGCCACCTCGACGTTCGGGGTCAGGGCCACGGCGGTCCGCCGCACCGAGCTCGACCGGCGCACCGTCCGGGTCGAGCTCCCCGGCGGCGGCACGGTCCGGGTGAAGGTGGGGTTCCAGGGGGACCGGGTGACGAGCGTGAAGCCGGAGCACGACGAGGTGGCCGCCCTGGCCGCCCGGACGGGCCGGCCGGTCCGGGTGGTCCACGAGGAGGCCGTGGCCGCGGCCCTGACCCTCAGGGACGCCGGCGCCGAGGAGAGGCGGTGACCCCGGGACCGGGCGGCCCCGGCATCCTCCCCGGCCTGGTCGAGCGGGTCCGGGGCTACGGGCACGCCCGGGCCCTGGTGGCCTTCTCCGGTGGGGTGGACTCCGCGGTGGTGCTGGCCGTGGCCGCCCGGGCCCTGGCCGGGGACGCGGTCACCGCGGTCACCGCGGTCTCGCCGAGCTACCCGGCCGGGGAGCTGGAGGCCGCCCGGGAGGTGGCCAGGGGGGTCGGCGTGGCCCACCGGACCGTGGCCACCCACGAGGTGGAGCGCGACGCCTACGCCCGCAACGACGGGCTGCGCTGCTTCCACTGCAAGACGGAGCTGTACTCGACCCTCGGCCGCATCGCCATGGAGGAGACCGGGAACGGGACGGTGGTGCTGGCCGGGGCCAACGCCGACGATGCCCTGGACGTCCGGCCCGGCCTCCTGGCCGCCGAGCGGCAGGGCGTCCGGAACCCCCTGCTGGAGGCCGGGGTGGGCAAGGCCGAGACAAGGGCCCTGGCCCGGTGGCTCGGGCTCCCCGTGGCCGACAAGCCCGCGCTGGCCTGCCTGTCCTCCCGGGTGGTTCACGGCATCCGGATCACCCCGGCCCTGCTGGCCCGGATCGACCGCGCCGAGCGTGCCGTCCGGGCCCTGGGGTTCGACCAGGTCCGGGTCCGGCATCTCGGGGACACGGCCTCGATCGAGGTCCCCTCCGGGGACGTGGCCCGGCTCATCGGGCATCCGGGGTACCGCCGGGCGGCCGCGGCGCTCCGGACCATGGGGTGGGAGCGGGTGGCCGTGGACCCTTCCGGCTACCGCCAGGGGAGCCTCAACCCTGCGGGGGCGTCGCCCCGGCCCCGCGGCTACTCGCCGTAGAGGATCCCCTGGTTGACCTGCCAGGTCTCGCCGGCCCGGCAGAACAGGATGATCCCCTCGGCCGGCTCGGACGGGAACTCCACGGTCACGAGCGCGGCCTCCCCGCTCTCGCACCCCTCCGGATCGTCGAAGAAGCTGACCTCCGTGACGATGGCCCCCTCGTCCGGGCGCTGCTCGGCGGCCACGCCGATGGCCAGGGCGGTGAGCACCTCCTCGTCGCCGGCGGGCGATGGGGTGGTCTCCCCGCCGCCGGTGGGGGACGCCCGGGTGGTGGTGGCCGGCGGCCCGGTGGTGGACCCGTCAGGGGGAGCCCCGTCGCAGGCCGCGAGGGCCACCGCGGCCACCGACGACAGGACGAGCATCCGAGAGAACCGGAGCATCGGGCCAAGCCTACCGGGACGGGGCGGCTACTGCGCCTGGCCTCTCCGGTAGGGCAGCCCGTCCGCGGCGGGCATCCGGAGCTGCTGCGAGGCCAGGGCCAGCACGAGGAGCGTCGTGATGTGCGGCGTGAAGAACACGAACTCCCGAGGGATCGTCTCCGTGACCGCGAACCACCAGTAGAAGAGACCGCCCATCACGACCATGGCCGCGGCCGACAGGGGCTGCCGGCGGCGGGCCAGGTACCAGAGGGCCCCCAGGGCCAGCGAGATCGCGACGAACAGCAGCAGGCCGTGCACGGCCTGCGCCGAGCGGAGCTGAAGTCCGCTCGTGTAGCCGAACAGGCCGCTGGCCGCGGCCACCCCTCCGGGACGCCAGTTCCCGAACACGAGGGCGGCCAGGCCGATGAATCCCCGGCCCCCGGTCTGACCCTCCCGGTAGATCCCGGCCGCCTCCAGGACCAGGAAGGCCCCGCCCAGCCCGGCCAGGGCCCCGGAGACCGTCACGGCGACGTACTTCATCGTGTACACCCGGACGCCGAGAGACTCCGCGGCCACGGGGTGCTCGCCCACCGAGCGGACCCGGAGGCCGAACACCGTTCGCCACAGGACCCAGAACGAGATGGGCACGAGCAGGATCGCGATCACCGTGAGCCACGACAGGTTCGTGGTGAAGCCCTTGAGGGCCGCTCCCACGTCCGAGACCAGGAACCAGTTCCGGTCGTCGATCCACCCCAGCGGGTCGGGGGTCTTCCAGCCGAACAGCTCGCCGCCCGACAGGAAGGGGAGGGTGAACTTCCCGACGTCCCCCTCGACCTGCGGGGACTGGGTCGCCCCCCCTCCCTTCCCGGTGAACGCGATCACCGACAGGAACCGGGCCACTCCCGCGGCCAGGATGTTGATGGCCACGCCCGACACGATGTGGTTGATCCCGAACGTGACGGTGCCGAGCGCGTGGAGCAGGCCCCCCGCGGCGCCCCCGGCGACGCCCAGGGCCGCCCCCCACCACGGCCCGTACTCCACGCCGGCCCAGGCCCCGAACCAGGTGCCCAGGATCATCATGCCCTCGAGGCCGATGTTCACGATGCCGGACCGCTCGGCCCACAGGCCGCCCAGCCCGGCCAGGAGGATCGGGACGGCCAGCCGGAGCATGGCCCCGAACGTCCCCCGGGAGGTGAGCTCGGGGGAGTCGGTCATCGCGCTCACCGCGGCCAGGATCACGAAGGCCATTCCGACCAGCACCATCCCCCGGCGGAACCGGGCGCTCTGGGTGATGCGGGCCTGTCCGGGCAGGAGCAGCGGCACTTCGCCCGCCGTCGCCGCGGGTCCCTGGGGCTCCCTCACGTCGTCACCACCTCCGGCTCCCGGCCCTTCGTGGCCTCGGCGGCGGCCCTGACCTCCTGGGCCTCGATCAGCCGCCGGACCACCTCGTAGGCGATGACGACGGACAGGATGATCACGCCCTGGATGATCGTGATGATCTCCTTGGGGATCCCCTCCAGGTCGAGGATCTGGGCGGACCGCTCGATGAAGGCGATGAGCAGCGCGCCGAGCAGGATCCCGACCGGGTGGTTCCGCCCCAGCAGCGCGACGGCGATGCCCGTGAACCCGAGGCCGGTGGGGAAGTCCAGCGTGTAGGCGTTGAAGAAGCCCAGCAGGTCGGTCAGCCCGATCAGCCCGGCGATGGCCCCGGACAGGAACATCGTCGTGACGATCATCCGGTTGGGGTTCACCCCGCTCGCCCTGGCCGCCTGAGGGTTCAGGCCGGAGGCCCGGAGGTCGAACCCGAACCTGGTCCTCGACACGATCACGTAGAAGAGGAACCCGACGAACAGGGAGACGATGATGAAGCCGAACAGGTCGCCCGGCGTCTCGATCCCGAACCACCCGAGGACCGGATTGAGCGAGGGGAACCGCCCGGACGCCGGGATGTCGGGCGTGCTGATGATGAGGTCGTTGGGCCGGGGCGGCTCCCGGAGGAACGTGGCCAGCAGGTAGGCCCCGAGCCCCGTGGCTATGAAGTTCAGCATGATCGTGCTGATGACCTCGTGGACCCCGCGGGTCACCTTCAGGACCCCGGCGATCCCGGCCCACGTGCCCCCCACGGCCATGGCCACCAGGATGATGAGCAGGATGTGGAGCGGGGCGGGCAGGCTGACGGCCGCGGCCACGGAGGCGGCGATCAGGGCGGCCAGCCGGTACTGGCCCTCCACCCCGATGTTGAACAGGTTCATCTTGAACCCGATGCCCACGGCCAGCCCGGCCAGGTACAGGGGCCCGGCCCGGTTGACCATCGACACGAGGGAGTTCGTCTGGATCCCGTAGCTCCACATCGACTGGAAGGCGTCCAGGGGGGGCTTGTCGATCAGGATCAGGGCCAGCGACGAGATCAGGAGGGCGAAGACGAGCGCGGCCACCGGCGCCAGGAACCCGAGCACCAGCCGGAGGCTCCTGTTCACGCGGCCGGCCCCTGTCCGCTCCGGGCTCCGGTCATGTACTCCCCGAGCTCCTGGGGGGTCACCGTGGCCGGGTCCAGCCTGGCCACCAGCCGCCCCCGGAGGATCACGTAGAGCGTGTCGGACAGGCCGATCAGCTCCTCGAGGTCGGCGGAGACGAGGAGGACCCCGAGGCCCTCGGACCGGGCCTGGCGGATGTCCTCCCAGACCGCGGCCTGCGCGCCCACGTCGATGCCCCTGGTTGGCTGGGAGGCGATGAGGACCCGCGGCTCGGCCGACATCTCCCGGCCGACGATGAACTTCTGCTGGTTCCCGCCGGACAGGGCGTAGGCGTTCACGTCCACACCGGGGGTCATCACCCGGAAGTCCTCGACTATCTGGGACGTCCGGCGCTTCGCCCCGCCCCGGTCGATCCAGGGGCCGCTGGCGAACGGCGCCGCGGTCTGGTGGCCGAGGGCCGCGTTCTCCCACAGCGGCGCCGCCAGGAGGAGGCCGAGCTCGGTGCGGTCCTCGGGGATGTAGCCGATCCCCGCCTCCCGGCGCTCCCGCGTGTGCCAGGAGGCGATGTCCCGGCCGGCCATGCGGATCGTGCCCGCCGAGGGCGGGAAGAGGCCGATGACCGCCTGCACCAGCTCCGTCTGGCCGTTGCCCTCCACCCCGGCGATGCCCACGACCTCGCCCCGGTGGATCTCGAACGAGACGTCGTTCAGGACGGGGCGCCCGTCGCGCTCCACGGTGAGGCCCTCGATCTGGAGGGCGACCTCCGCGGTGACCGTGGACTCCCTGGTCTCCGGCCTGGGGAGCTCGCTGCCCACCATGAGCTCGGCGAGCTGCGAGGCCGTCACGGCCGACGGCTTGACCGTGTCCACCGTACGGCCGCCCCGGATCACGGTGATCGTGTCGGCGATCTCGAGGACCTCGTCCAGCTTGTGGGAGATGAAGATGATCGTGACGCCCCTGCCCTTCAGCTCGCGCAGCCGGGCGAACAGGTCCTCGACCTCCTGGGGGACCAGGACGGCGGTGGGCTCGTCGAGGATCAGGATCCGGGCCCCCCGGTACAGGACCTTGATGATCTCCAGGCGCTGGTTCTCTCCGACCGACAGGTCCTCGACCAGCCGGTAGGGATCGAGAGGCGTCCCGTAGGCCCCGGAGAGCTCACGGATCCGCTGCTCGGCCTGCTTGAAGTCGATCCGCCGTCCGGTCCTGGTCGGCTCGGACCCCAGGACGACGTTCTCCAGGACGGTCAGGTTGTCGGCCAGCATGAAGTGCTGGTGGACCATGCCGATGCCGGCGTCGATGGCGTCCTTCGGCGAACGGAAGTGGACGGGCTTGCCCTCCACCAGGATCGCGCCGTCGTCGGGACGCTGCATCCCGTAGAGGATCTTCATGAGGGTGGACTTGCCGGCCCCGTTCTCGCCGACGACGGCGTGAATCTCCGCCGGCATCACCAAGAGCCCGATGTCGTCGTTGGCCACGACGCCCGGGAACCGCTTGGTGATCCCGCGCAGCTCGACCGCCGGCGTGTCCTCGGCCATCACCCTCCCCCGGACGAGGGCGGGGCCGACCCGTGAGGGCCGGCCCCGTCCTGCGTTCGCGTTCGACCGCTCCGGACCCTAGACGGCGTCCGGGACCTCGATCTCCCCGGAGATGATCGCTGCCTTGAGCTCCTCCAGGTCCGGCACGATGTCGTCGACGAACCCGCCAGAGGTCGAGTAGCCGACCCCGTCACGGGCCAGATCGAAGATCAGGTATCCGCCGACGAAGTTGCCGTCCACCTGGGCGGCGATCGACTCGTACACGGACACGTCCACCCGCTTCAGCATGGACGTGAGGATGTACGGCTGGAGCTCGGGGGGCGCCGACTGGTACTGGTCGGAGTCCACCCCGATGGCCCAGCGCTGCTCACCGGCAGCGTCAGAGGCCTCCTTGGCCGCCTCGAAGAGCCCGGCTCCGGACCCCCCAGCGGCGTGGTACACGACGTCGGCGCCTCCGTCGTACATGCCGGCCGCGATCTCCTTGCCCTTCGCCGGGTCGTTGAACCCGGAGAAGTCCGGCGGCTGGCTGATGTACTGGACGTCGATCGTGATGTCCGGGTCGACGTGCCTGGCCCCGGCCGCGAAACCGGCCTCGAACTTCTGGATGAGGCCGATCTCGACCCCGCCGATGAACCCGATGTGCCCGGTGGTGGACTTCATCGCCGCCGCGGCGCCGACCAGGAACGAGCCCTGGTGCTCGGCGAAGAGCAGGGAGGCGATGTTGGAGTCCTCGGTCAGGTCCGAGCCGCCCTCACAGGTCGTGGCGTCGATGAAACCGTCCACGTCCGCGAAGTTCACCTCGGGGTAGTCCTGCGCGACCTTGCAGACGGTCTCGGAGAACAGGAACCCGACCCCGATGATGAGGTCGGTGCCCTGGTCCGCCAGGAGCCGCATGAGCTCCTCCCGGTTCGTGCCGCCCTGGTTCGGCTCGAGCTCCTGCGGCTCGATCCCGAAGTCCTGGGTGGCCTGGTCGTGACCGGCCGCGGCCGAGTCGTTGAACGACAGGTCACCGCGACCGCCGATGTCGTACACGAGGCCTACCGTCGTCGGCTCGGGCGGCGGCTCAGTGGTGCCGGCCTCCGTCGTCGTCGGCGGGGCGGTGGTGGTGCCGTCACCCGTCCCGTTGTCCCCGTTGCAGGCAGCGGCCACCATCGCGACGATCGCCAGCACGGCGATCCACCGCAGCCACTTGATCATGCCCCCTCCTTCCCCTCCATGACTCTCGAATCTCACGGCGGTGGGCAGCCTCACTTCCCGCCCCCGCCGGCCGCCCGATACTCTCGTGGATGGGCGGCATCCCGGTCAAGGCTCCTCCGCCCGCTCCCGGCAGGACGGTCGGCCCTCCTTTCTCCCGAAACTGTTGTACGAAGGGGACGAACGGGAGGTTCGCCCGGCCGTCCTACTCCGTCCCGAAGAGCCGGTCCCCGAAGTCGCCGAGCCCCGGGAGGATGTACCCGTGGTCGTTCAGCTGCCGGTCCAGGGCGGCCGTGAAGATCGGCACGTCGGGGTGCTCCTCCTCCATCTTGGCCAGCCCCTCCGGCGCGGAGACCACGCAGACGAACCTCACGTGCCCGGGCCGGCCCTCCTTCACCGCCGCACAGGCGGCGGCGCCGGAGCCCCCGGTGGCCAGCATGGGGTCCAGGACCAGGACCTGCTTGCCCTCGAGCGGGGGCATCTTCCGATAGTAGGACTGGGGGAGCAGGGAGGCCTCGTCCCGCTCCAGGCCGACGTAGCCCACGGCCACCTCCGGGAACAGCTCGGTCACGGCCTCGAGCATCCCCAGGCCCGCGCGCAGGATGGGGACCGCCACGAGCTCGCCGGACAGGAGGCGGCCGGGCGAGCGCTCCAGCGGCCCCTGGACCTCCACCTCCACGGTGGGGAAGCTCCGCACGGCCTCCAGGACCAGTGCGAAGGTGAGGCGCTTGGTAAGGGTCCGGAAGACCGGCGGCGGCGTCTCCCGGTCGCGGAGGGAGGTGAGCAGGTGCTGGGCGAGCGGGTGGTCGACCACCGTCAGGGCCATCGGCGGGCATATTAGCCAGTGACTCGCGGCCTGCGCCATCGCGAGAGGCCCTTGCCGGGTCCGCCGGGGCGTGGCAGGATGGCGGGGATGCGGACCTCCTTCGGCTCCTTCGCGTTCTATCTCGGGCGTCGCCCGGGCTAGTCCGCGGTCGCCGAGGAAGCGCACACGGACCCCGGGCCGGCGCCCGGGGTTCTTCGTCGTCCCCGAGCGTCGCGTCCCGGCCTTGATCGGGAGGTAGCCGTGGTGGTCGTGATGTCGGTGGGAGCGGACGACGAGGACGTGGCCAGGGTGGTCGAGCGGGTCCGGGAGGCCGGCGGGGAGGCCTTCGTGTCCCGGGGGCGGTACCGGACGATCATCGGGCTGGTCGGCGACACGGGGTCGTTCCGGGAGCTGCCCCTTTCCACCCTCCCCGGGGTCGAGCAGGTGGTCCAGGTCGGGAAGCCGTACAAGCTCGTGGCCAGGGAGCTCCATCCGGCCCCCTCCACGGTCCGGGTCGGTCCGGCCGCCTTCGGCCGCGACGGGTTCACCGTCGTCGCCGGGCCCTGTGCCGTCGATAGCAGGGAGCAGGCCCTGGAGGCCGCCCGGGCGGCCAGGAGGGCCGGGGCCACCGCCCTGCGCGGCGGCGCGTACAAGCCCCGGACCTCCCCCTACTCGTTCCAGGGGCTGGCCGCCGCGGGCCTCGAGATCCTGGCCGAGTGCCGGGAGGAGACCGGGCTCCCCATCGTCACGGAGGTCCTGGAGCCCCGCGACGTCGAGAAGGTGGCCGCCGTCGCGGACGCCCTCCAGGTCGGGGCCCGGAACATGCAGAACTTCTCCCTGCTCAAGGAGGTCGGCCGGCTCCATGTGCCGGTCGTCCTGAAGCGGGGGTTGTCGGCCACCGTCGAGGAGTGGCTGATGGCCGCGGAGTACATCGCCCAGCAGGGGAACTCCGAGATCGTGCTGTGCGAGCGGGGGATCAGGACCTTCGAGCCCTCCACCCGCAACACCCTCGACCTGGCCGGGATGGCCGTGGCCCGCCGGGAGAGCCACCTGCCCGTGATCGTGGACCCCTCCCATGCCACCGGAGACCGGACCCTGGTCGGCCCCATGGCCCTCGCCGCGCTGGCCGCGGGGGCCGATGGGGTCATGGTCGAGGTCCACCCCCGGCCCTCCGAGGCCCTGTGCGACGGCCCCCAGGCCCTGACGCCCGACGAGCTCGAGGCCCTCACCGCCGAGCTCGCCGCCCTGGCCCGCACCCTCGGCCGCCCCCTCACCACCCTCCCCCAGTCGACCAAGGGAGCGTCCGGGTGACCTGAGCGCGGTCACGGCCCCGACCCGACACCCACCTGCGGAGGGATCGCCTGGGTGCCCCCTCGGCCAGGTGGTCGAACCCTCACGGCGCGCTCCGGCTTCATGGCGGACGGGCCCCGACCCGTTCCCGCACGTTGAGGAGGCGGCGGGAGAGCGAAGAGGTGGCGGTCCGTTCAACGTGCTCCACGGGACCCTCCCGCCCGCCAGCGCCGGCGCGCCCGCAC